>JBBRDW010000007.1:0-76683 GCA_038203525.1 Chitinophagales bacterium
GGCGCAAAACGTACACGTACTTTTTTCTCCATAATGCTGCAAAGATAACAGGGAGTTTTTTTATGATCCCAACTAAGGTATTTCTATTGAGCATTCTTGCGTCGCACTCTTGTACTTTTAGATCAATGCTGAACAAAGCGAAAAAGGAAACCTGCAGAGCCTTATGCATTGCAGGTTTTCTTTTTTCATATCCGGCCTGTAATACCTTTTATGTTACTTTGCTGTATGACAATAAAACAGGCGGTATATGTAATTTCAAGCCCATCCGTAGAGACATGCCCCAAACCAGATAAGCCGGAATACGCTTTTATCGGCCGCAGCAATGTGGGCAAATCGTCGCTTATAAATATGCTGTGCAATAAAGAACGGCTGGCCAAAACTTCTGCCACGCCCGGCAAAACAAAAATCATCAACCATTTTCTTATCAACGATGCGTGGTATATTGTTGATCTTCCCGGCTATGGCTATGCAAAAATTTCGCAGTCGCAGCGCCGCCAATGGGAGCAAATGATAGAGAACTACCTGCGCAAAAGAGAGAATCTTATAAATGTTTTTATTTTAATTGACAGCCGCCACACTCCACAGGCAAATGACCTTGAATTTGTCCATAACCTCGGCAAATGGAACGTGCCGTTTACATTGGTTTTTACAAAAGCCGATAAAGAAAAACCAGCAGTAGTAGAACGCCATGTAAAAGCGTTCTTAGAAAAACTGAAAGAAACCTGGCAGTTTCTTCCCCGCAATTTTGTTACCAGTACTACCAAAAAACAAGGCCGCGATGAGATACTCAATTTTATAAATGACTCCAACAAAGCAGCAAAAGAAGATGGCTTAATAAAATAGGTAGCATCACTGTCGCCAAATGATATACAGATGAAAGGATTGCGACGCAACCGGGATGCCATAAAAAACCTAAGCTGGTATTACAAAATGTATTTCTTAAACCTTGTCACTGATTTTTAGGCGTTGGGCATTTATAAGAAGAGAGGTTGAGCGATACGCCAAAATGCAGCATTACATAAGCATCTTTCTGCAGGCTGTTGCCACGCTGACGGTCTTTTGTGCCAATGGGCGTGCCGGTTTCGTAACTTCTATCCTGTAAAAAGTAAGCTGCAGATGGTTGAAAAGTTCCGTCGGGTTGCGGTATTGGTGGAAAAGCGTCTGTGCCTGCATAAGTGGTGCTTACATCGTCTAAATAATCGGTATTGGTAAAGCGGTAACCCAGCTCGGCAAATACGTTTAAATCTTCATTAAGGCTGTATTTAAAACCTACCGTTAACGGAAAGCTAACCGCCATTGAACTGTAGGGCTTGCGGTCGGGGTACAAAGTGCTGGCCTGACCTTCGGTGCCTAATGGGCGTAGAAAATATTTGGTGCCATTGAGGTAAGCATACGGATCAAATGAAAATATGCCTACACCGAGCGACACATAAGGTGTATAATTAAACCCTTCTACACCGGGCATAAATTTGAAGAAGTTAAAGTAGCCGCTTAGCGATGCCTCCCAAACATTGGTGTTAAAGCTAAGGTTACGTCGTTTTTGCACTTCGTTTTTGCTGTAAATATCAGAGTAGCCGAGTTGTGCATAATCGGCTCCAAGTTTAATGCCCACATAATTGTTAACCTGCTTTATAAAAAAAAGGCCGGCAGAAAACTTTGGCCTGTTCAACGACGCATCGGTATTAAGATCACCGAAATAATGTGCCAAACCAATAGCTGCACCAAACTCGCCCTGGTGTATATTACTTTCGTACTGAGCTGTTACTGTTAGAACTGGAAACGCCGTTATTAATAAGAAGACTATTCTTTTGAACATGCTTGCAAGATAATTGATGTTTCAATAACGGTGAAAATGGCTTTTTCTTGTGCAGGTTTAAGAATAGCTTAATAAATGAATGCCAGCAGTGCGCTAGTTCAGCCGTTTTTTTATTAGTGCGGCATTTGTTTTTATGGCAGCTTTTATTGCTGCTTGCCCCTGTTGTGGCGGTGGTGCCACGCATGTACAGTAACTCATTATGGAGCTATAATATTCGAAGAACACAATCTGGCGGTAACAAAAAATAAAAGGCCTTCCTAACTGAAAGGCTTTTGCAGATTGCATTTTAGAAAACCAATCATACAACTAAGATGCTTGTGTATCCTGGTTATTGGTATTTTCTTGTTCCATGTGCCTGTTAAATCTTTTTCCACAAGGGGCGGAAAATTTTTCTTTTTGCTCCGGAGAAAGGCTTTGCCATCTTTCCTGCATTTTAGTTTTCCATGGGTTATGGCCAACAGAATGTTGGTGGTTTATATTGCCTGCAAAAGCAAGGCGTCTAAAATGGTTGTGCCCGTGGCTGCTGAACTTGCCACTGCCCGGCCAGCCAAAAAGTATTTTGGCCAGCAATAAAATTCCTGCCGCCTTGAAGTATGTAATTGCGCCAAGGCCAAATAATGCGGGCATAATCCAGTTCCATAAACCCATGGTTACAAGCGATGCGGCTGCAATGAATACAACCGGGATAAGGATAAATAAAAACCTGAATCTTCTTTTCATTTTGTTTGTTTTTTATTTTAATAATATCTGCAACAGATTTTGTTTTTAAAAATATTGCGTAGTGATATTAAGGTTGACGGACAGTTGAAGAAAATACTTTAAAAAAGAAAGAGTTTTTTTATAGGGGGATTAATAAGGAGCGAAAATAGTTTACGCTACAATACCAGTTAACAGTTGCGCCCTGGCATTACCCCAAAGTAAAAGAGGGCGCCAATGGCGGAACGAAAGTTCCCCAAAGTATCTGTTGCTGCGCCAAAAAAATGCCCTACTTTTTAAAAAGAAACCCCGCAATTTATTGAGCTGCGGGGCGTACCAGTTTCCCGATGTGTTAATCCCTTTTTATACCACAACGTTTCTGCCATTCTTCCTTAAATTTTGTACGTTGTCCGTCGTTCATGCCCATCCATTTTTCTTTAAAATGTGGCATGTTGCGCCGCATACCAAAACGCAAACTACCGGTTAATATACGGCACAATACAAGCAAGCCAACCGCCTGCTTGTAGGTAATTTCAGGTACATTAACTATGTAAGTTAAAACAGCGTTCCAAAGCAACATTACTATAAGCCCAAACAAAAAAACCATGGCAAGTATCATTATTAAAAAGAACAAAATCTTTGTTTTACCTGGCCATCTATGTTGCTTTGAATCTTTCATGTTTTAATAGTTTAATAGTTGGTAAAGTGATTGTAAAGTGATTCGAGCCGTTTACGCAAATGCTTTACGGCGTAGCCTTTACGCGAAATAATGGTCTTTAGATTTTCGCCTGTTTTATCGGCTATTTGCTGTAGCGTTAACTCTTCCAGTTCGTTTAGAATAAAAACTTCGCGCTGGTTTTGGGGCAGCTCATCAAGCGCTGCGAAAAGTTCCTGCCAGAATAATTCGTGAAGCTGCCGGGTTTCAGGTGAGCTATTATCTGCAAACAAAATTTCTTTATAACCAAAGCCGTTTTCATCCTCATCTTCCTGCAGCAACCCATCAAGTGGCGCTTCTTTTTTCTTCCTGTATTTATCTGTTATTTTATTACGGGCTACACGAAAAAGCCAGCCGCTCATCTGCTCAATTTCAGCGGTGTTTACAAGGTTACTTAGCTGGTACCAAACATCCTGCAGAATATCTTCCGCATCTTCGTTACTCTTTACTTTGCTGCGTATAAACCCAAACAGGCGCCTGCCATATTCTTTTATCGTTTGTGCAATGTTTTGTTTTGCTTGCGCTGCCATTTGTATCGTTATTTCCGCATTCATTCTTTATACAGACGAATGAAGCGGAAAATTACTTTATACGTAAAAAAATATTTTACCAGATCAATATTTTAAAAATTGGTAAAGCTTATCAGCCTGTTTTTGTGCATCAAACTTATCTGTTTTGGTGTAGTTTGCTTTAAGTTCAGTAAGGATAGTTGCATCAGCAGCAATGAACTTTATTTTTTGGATTAGTTCTTTATTGTCTTTGTAGTAAACCGCGTAAGGCTGTACGTCTTCATTTTTATAACTTTCGGGTAAAAGAAACGGCAGTTGGTAAGCAATTCCAAGGTGATTGGTACCCGATACCCGGGTATCTGCATAAAAGCTGTCGCCTTCGGTTTTATATAATGGTATTAATATATCTGCCTGTTGTATGTAGGAATGAAAAAGATCGTAACCGAGAAAGTGATTGAACCAGACAATATTTTTACCGAGGGCGTTTAGTCTTTTTATTTCTGTTTCTATGTGTTGCTGGGTTTCCCGGTTAAGAAAGCCAAGCAGGATAATTTTAGTAGTGGCAGGAAGATCTTCAATTTCCAGTTCATGAAAAAAGCCTGTATAATTTCTTCTTGTGCCATCAACGATGCCTGGCAGTACCATCCATTTTTCACCCGGATGTTTTTGTACAAGTAATTTGCTTACGGGTGGAAAATGTATAGCAAAAAAGGAGCTGACCTTAAATTTTTTTTCTGGTTTTAAATGGCTGAAAACATGGTCTCCAAAAACAAGGAATTTTTTTACGCGCCTGAAAATAATTTTTGATATTGTAAAACTACCTTCCAGTTTTTTAGCATTGTGTACAATGCCGGTGATGTTGATTTTGGGGAGAAAAAAACTAAGGTTTCTGATCATGGTAACCTCTGTAGTGCCGATGATTACTGCATCGATGTTCCTTTCTTTTATATATTTTTTTATGGTAAAAATGGTTTTTAGCTGTGTTGCAATCGTAAACTCATTTGGCACGGGCAGTATATGCTCTAACTGCTCTTTATTATTTAAAAGATCAACCAGTTTTTCATTGCATATAAGGTACAGCTTGCATTGTTTTAATTTAAGCAAGTGTATCAGGGCATATATATTTTCGAAATGAGAGCCTCCAAGTTCCAGTATAAGTACATTCATTATGTATTTTTTGACTACTAAACAGATCGTTAGTGGTTGACGTCTATAAAATTAAACCTTTACCCTTTTGTCTATAAATTTTTGCGCAATAATACGGTTAACCGCATATGTTGAAAAACGATATAACAGTACAAGAGTGCGACGCAACGAAGTTTAATATGGATACTGTTGCCGGGCTACTAATAATTACCTAACTACACAACAATTTATACAAAGAAATGTATTTTTTTGCGGCGGTATCCCAGTTGAAACTGCGGGCTCTTTTAATAATGGCTTCTGCAGGATGATATGTGTTGTAATGTTGCATGCCATTTTTAAAAGTTTGCTGCATATCATCGGCATTGAAAGACTGAAAGTAATAAGCGAGTTCTCCGCCAATTTCGGGCAGGCTGGTGGCGGTAGAAAGAAATACGGGTTTGCCAAACGCCATTGCTTCAATTACTGGCAGCCCAAAACCTTCTGCTATTGAAGGAAACACAAAAGCCTCACAGTTCTGGAAATACCATTTTTTGTCATTATCAGAAATGGTGCCTGTAAAAATAACCCTGTCTGCTACGCCATGTTTTACGGCGGCTTCTTTTATTTTATTTTGGTATTGCTCCTGCTCTACTTTTCCGGCAATTAAAAGACGTAGCTTATTGTTGCAAAGCAATGCAGGCAATACATGAAAATTTTTCTTTTGCATGATTGAACCTACCGTAAAAATAAAAGGCTGCCCTGGTATTTGTGCGGGTAATTGTAAGTTTTCGATACGTGTAATATTGCATCCATTATAGATTACTTCAATCTCTTTGTCGTTTACATTTAGGTGTTTCTGCACATCATTTTTTACGTACTGGGAGATAGTACAAATTTTATCTGCCTTGTTTATATCTGTCTGTATTTTTTTTAATGAGCGTTTTATTTTTTCTGCACGTGTTTCATTCTCGTACAAAAAATTAAGATCATGTATGGTGAGTACTTTTTTTATATTATTATCTGATGGCATATACCTGGATCCCTGATTACTGGCATGCCATACATCGAACATTTTGACGGAAGGGAATAAGAGCTTATGAAAACTGTTTTGAGAAATATATGACGCCTGGTTGCCAAAAAGTTTACCGCTTTTATCCGGCATATAAAAAGACATTTTTGTATTAGATTCATCTATGTTGTGCAGGAGTGCATGCCCAAGCTGAAGGCAAAAGTGATAGAGCCCTGTATTTGGGTATTTCATCCGTTCACAATCAAAAAGAATGTGTTTTGTTTTAAGATTATTTTTAGGACTGATTTTATTCAAAGCATAGATTTTATAAAACGGTATAGATTAAACGCTTTTGTATTTATTGATTGTTCTTTTATTTTGTTAAATAATACTGCTTTTGAAATATTGTTCATTCTGCTATCCTGTATTAGCTGATAGGCCCTTTCGGTAAGCAACCATATTTTTTTATCTGAAACTGATTTTTCCTGCAGCAATTTTTGTATTGCTTTAAAAAGTTCCTGGAGACCCTGATTCTTCTCTGCAATGGTTTTTATTATTGGTATTACTTTATTGCTTCGTTTATAAACAGGAGCCAGCATGCTATTCAAATGTTTAACAAAACCGTCAGCCCCAGGCCGGTCGCACTTGTTTACTACGAATATATCTGCGATTTCCATAATACCTGATTTCATCGTTTGAATTTCGTCTCCACTTTCGGGTACAAGAATTAACGTAGTAATATCGGCCAGGCCCGCTATTTCAATTTCGCTCTGGCCCACGCCAACAGTTTCAATTATCAAGAAATCAAAACCGGCGTTTTTTATATAGCTGCTTATTTCAATAATCATTGGACTCAATCCACCCAAGGCTTTCCGGGAGGCGATGGACCTTATAAATACATGTTCATTTGTATACCATTTACTCATCCTTATCCGGTCGCCAAGTACAGCTCCCATATTAAAAGGTGAGGAAGGATCAATACATAACACTGCAACCTTTTTATTATCATTTACTATCTGTTCAATAAGTCCGTCAACAATAGTGCTTTTGCCTGCTCCCGGCGCGCCGGTAATACCTATAATACCTGCAAACGATGTTGGCTCCTCAGATTGGAACAACAGCTCCCCGTAACCATCTGCACGATTTTCAATGATTGAAATATTTCTGGCAATTTTCTTAAAATCTTCCATCAGTAAAATTATAGTTCATATGCAGTCAGGAATACAAATTTTATAAAACAACGATACAACATATTTGCAACCATTTACCATTTTCAACAATCAAAAGGGCGATACGAATTCAAAACCACGCTATTTGATGAGTATATAATTTCGGTACTCGCCTATTTTAAAACCGATCAAGTCCTCCAGCGGCTGAATCAATTTGTCTTTGGTTTTCCATCGGGCTTTTTGGGGGTCAAATACAAATGACGACTGAAAAGAATCAATTCTCTGTCTCATTACCATAGGATGAGATCCCGAAAACTTAACCACCCTGTCAACGTTCTGATAGTCAAAGCAGGCTTTAATTTCACTTGTTAGCGGAAGATCTGCATGATGAAAAGCATTAAAAATATGATCCTTCTTTTCCTGAACTTCGCTTCGCCTAACTCCATTATAATGATAAACAGGCGCGTCAATCTTCTTTACCATCAATTTTTTCCCTTTAGCCCCCTCGTCATATGCACTAACGCTACTGTATTTTCTAAAACCCTGCGAGTCAAGGTAAGATCTTACGACTTTATCATTTCGAAAAAGCCTTACTTCATTGTTATGAACCCTTCTTGAATTACGTATATAATCATATCCGCCCCAAAAATGTAAAAACGGTAAAATAAAACCCTCCACACCGGGGTTACCCTCATTCGCTTTAATTGCCGCTGTAATTTTTGGCAAATCATTTTCATGTAAAACTTCATCAGCCTGTATATGAAATGCCCATTCTCCTTTAATATTATCCAATGCAATATTTGCCTGCTGCGCAAAAATCCCGCCTCCTTCTCTTAGACTCATATCCCATACTGTATCAATTATTTTTATTTTTTGAGGATGCAGTTGAGCAATTGCGTCCCTTGTTCCATCCTGCGAGTCACCCACAGCAACAACCACTTCATCACAAACGGGAAGGATAGATTTTATAGATTCCAAAAAAGGATAATCATACTCAAACCCGTTTCTTATATAAGAAAATCCGGAAATACTCATTGAACCAACATTAAAGAAGTGAAAAAATATCGGCATACATAATTTACAAAGAAAGGAAATTTAGCACAACCTTAATTTAGCACAATAATCTTGCCTTAACCAGACATAAGATTGAAATAAAAAATTCACCTAAAAACAATTTTTTATAAGATATTGGGCCGGCATGTAATACTACCATTTAACGTTTCTTTTGCCGTGCAAGGCAAAGTATTACACAATAACCCTGTCACAGAACGGTTCGCGACGGTCTCCCATTTTACGTCTCTTACCAGTCTTTTAGTTTGGAAAATGTTTGTACCCAATACCAGGGTGTGAACAGGTATCTCTGATGTACAGTGATTTCCTGTAATTATGCATTTGCTTCTATGTACCTCTACTTGGCTTTTTGGTATACCATCTTGCTAATTGCCTGTAGATGGGGCTGAACAAATTGCTCAATTCCGATGGCCGAATTTGCATAGTAGTTTATCAGGTTCTGGATTGCTGCCTAATACTTTGGCTTTTTCCATGAGTGTTTTACTGGTGGCTTTCAACACTTCGTTTTCAGGTTGCAGCGTTAGTCTGCATTATTGCATCCGCTTCCTTATCTGCTCAGGTAATTGCTCCGCATCCTGTAAACTGTTGCAGTGTTTAAGCATTGCTGCCCGTGCATCCGTATCCTTTTAGGCTTTATCTTTTTAATACAAAATATTTTATTTTTTTGAACCAAACTGCATCGCCGCTATGATGCTTTTCTTGCGTCGCACACTTGTACTATCGGGATATTCTATTGGGCTTTTATCGCAGCGTAGTTTAACGGTTCTCATTAGAAAGTAGAGCCATCGAACAGTAGAGTCTATGCCACTCACAAAGCTTAGAAAGGAGAGTCTGCGGCGAAGAAAAGGAGACTACCCGGAGAATAACTATAGCCTTTAAAGAATAGTGGCAATGTTAACAGTCGCATCGCATTACGCAGAACGTTTGTATTTCCGAAAATACATATAAAACTTTCGCAAAGCCAGCTAATGCAGACTGATTTGCGAAACAATATGAACTGCATAGAATTTTGCTTCGATCTCCGCTTCAATAAAGCCCAATAAAATTTAGAACGTACAAGTGTGCGACGCAAGTAAAGCCGCATAAAGCTTAAATGCCGGGCCCAAAAAAATGTATTACACCTATTGATTTTTTTAGGTGTGCATTAACGGGAAGCAGGGTAAATAGACTTTATTTACAGCCGTTTTAAAGTAGTTAACTGTTGTGGTATGGTTGCAGGCTTTGCATTAGTTTTGCAGCAATTTAATGGAATTCAACACACAATCATATAAAGCATCTTATTTCTGGTGGCTTTTTGCATTGCTGGCATTTTTGCTTTTGTTCAGGCTGGGGGCAACACCTATCTATATTTTAGATGAAGCGAAAAATGCACAGTGTGCTAAAGAAATGATGCAGAGTAATAACCTTATCGTGCCTACATTCAACGGTGAACTGCGCACGGATAAACCGCCGCTGCATTATTTTTTTATGATTGCGGCCTATAAAATGTTTGGCGCCACGGCATTTGCGGCAAGGTTTTTTTCTGCCATTATGGGGCTGCTTACGGTACTGGTTACTTACCTGTACACCAAACGACTGGTGAATGCCTTTACTGCATTTTGTGCTGCGGCCATACTGGTGGTAAGCACCCATTTTCTATTTGAGTTCCGGCTCTCGGTACCTGACCCTTACCTGATATTTTTTATCACACTTGGTTTATTCAGCGCCTTTACCTGGCTACAGGAAAATAACACACCGCAATTGTACATAGCTGCAGCATCGCTGGCACTGGCTACGCTGGCAAAAGGGCCGGTGGCGCTGGCTTTACCGGGCTTGTGCGTGCTTATCTGGGCAGTGCTTAACAAAAAATGGAAGACGGTTTATTCCTGGCATTTAATACCCGCATTTATATTGCTGTGCATTATTGCAGTCCCTTGGTATGTTGCGGTTGACAGGGCCACCAACGGCGAATGGACAAGCGGTTTTTTTATTGACAATAACCTTAACCGCTTCTCAGACCCACAGGAGGGGCATGGTGGGTTCTTTTTGCTTACGCTCGTGTTTATGATCATAGGCCTGCTACCTTTTATTAGTTTTATAGGAGAAGCAATTAAACAGCGTAAAACGGTTTTTGAAAGTAGTCTGGCTAAGTTTAGCATTATTACGGTTCTTTCCTTTGTAGTATTCTTTAGTGTGGCCAGTACAAAACTGCCCAATTATGCTATGCCTTGTTATCCTTTTGCTGCAATAATTCTGGGTAGTTTTATGGCTACTTTGTTAAACAGGGAGCTGGAATCTAAAAATTACCCTTATTATATTCTTACTGTTTTTACTTTGATTGTTCCGGTTGCGGGGTACTTTGCTATATCGCAGGAGGCGGAGGCTAAAGATGTAAACTGGATTGTATTTTGTTTACTGATTACGCCGCTGATTTTTATAATGGCTTTGTTTATGAAAACAGGCTGGCAGAAGAAAGTAAGTATCATTTTTATTGCTTACACCCTGTTTAATGTTATTGGCTTGCAGTATGTATACCCAACTTTGTATGCTCAAAATCCGGTTGCAAAAACACTTGCAACAGTAAAGCAATACCCAGCGGTTTACTGTTATAATATTTTCAATTCGGGTTACCGGTTTTACCTGGATAAAAATGTGCCCAGAACGTATGACACGGCAACGCTTCGTCATTGGCTGGACAGTTCGAAATATGCCATTGTAATTACAAGAACTGATTTTCTCGACTCGCTGAAAGGGCTGCCATTGCAGGAGATTGCACGGCACCACGATATTTTTGAATTACCCACCACTGTTATATTAAAGGCCAATGCATTACCTTAACAAGAAGAGTTTTACAAAAGCTGCTGCTGTTTCTACTGCTATTGGAATCATTATTCTTATAGTTTCATTTTATACAGGCAAGCAGGCTTTATTCCTGATGGTCAATACAGATCTGGGCAGGCTTGCAGACTATTTTTTTGCTGCATTTACCTATGCAGGCGATTCGATAATGTGGATTCCTGTACTGCTGATTGTGTTATTTGTACTAAAAAGGAAAGATGCTGTTCCTATGGTGATTGCTAGCTTTTTAGTGGTTACGATACTTACTCAGGTATGTAAGTACTTAATTGTACCGGACGAGCCCCGGCCTATTAAAGCTATAGCTGATAGTTCTCTTATTCACACTGTGCCGTGGGTGGAATTGCATACCGTATCCAGTTTTCCTTCGGGGCATACGGCAACGGCATTTTGTTTTTACCTGCTGTTTTGCCTTTTACTCGATAAGAAGTGGTGGGTTTCTATTGGGCTGTTTTACGGGCTTCTGGTTGGATACTCCAGGGTTTATCTTGCGCAACATTTTCCGCTGGATGTAGGGGCGGGGATTATTACGGGAATTATATCTGCTTATGTAGCATTGGTTTTTCAAAAATATTTGTGGGGCAGGGAGAAGAACCGTGAATAATGAATGGGAGGCTGTTGACGCTTAGCGTTGTACTAAAAGTATAAGTGTGCGACGCAACAGTCGATGCTATGAAAAATAAAAGCCGGTTGCAAAAAAATTACTGATCTGCTACCGGCCATATACCTGATAAAAAAAGCAGCCCGTTTATAGAGCTGCATTAGGTTATTATTCTTTCTTAAATTTTAGGCTACTTTTAGCATGCTTAACTTGCTCTTGCCAATTTTTTGCATGGCATATTCAAGGGTTACGTCTAGTTTTTTAGTATCAGTACCCGGCAGCTCGAACATTGCATCGGTAAGTATACTTTCGCAAATAGTTCTTAAGCCTCTTGCGCCCAATTTATATTCAAGTGCTTTTTCTACCATAAAATCCAGCACAGCATCATCAACAGTAAGCTTTATGCCCTCGTAGTGAAACAGCCTTGTGAACTGTTTCATTAAACTGTTCTTTGGTTCTGTTAATATTGAACGTAATGTTTTTGTATCCAGCGGATCTAGATGGGTAACAACCGGTAACCTGCCCAACAATTCGGGTATAAGCCCAAAACCTTTGAGATCCTGTGCTGTTACAAACTGCAGCAGGTTTTGACGCTGTGCTTCCTGCTCGGTTTTATTTACATTAAAACCAATGGCATTGGTGTTTATGCGCCGTGCTATAACTTTATCAATACCATCAAAAGCACCACCACAAATGAAGAGAATATTGGTAGTATTCAATTTGATCATTTTCTGCTCCGGGTGTTTGCGGCCGCCCTGTGGTGGAACCAGCACTTCGGTGCCCTCAAGCATTTTAAGCAGACCCTGCTGCACTCCTTCGCCACTAACATCGCGGGTTATAGAAGGGTTATCGCCTTTGCGTGCAATTTTATCCAGCTCATCAATATACACAATTCCTTTTTCGGCAGCACTTACATCGTAATTACAAACCTGCAGCAAACGGGTAAGCATACTTTCTACATCTTCGCCTACATAGCCCGCTTCGGTAAAAACGGTAGCATCAACAATAGCAAAAGGCACATTCAAAAGGCGGGCAATGGTTTTTGCGAGCAGGGTTTTTCCAGTACCTGTTTCGCCCACCATGATGATATTACTTTTTTCTATTTCCACATCATCGCTTTGCTGTTTTTGGGTAATACGTTTATAATGGTTATAAACAGCAACAGATAAAATTTTCTTTGCTTCAAGCTGGCCTATTACGTACTGATCCAGAAACTCTTTTATTTCCAGCGGTTTGCGAATATTAAACTTGTATTGGCTGGTTTGTGTCTCGTGCCGCTGCTGCAATTCCTGCACAATAATTTCCTGGGCATGTTCTACACAATTTTCACAAATATGCCCTTCCTGGCCGGCTATGAGAATTTTTACTTCATCTCGGCTGCGGCCACAAAAAGAGCAATGAAGATTAGTTTGTTTAGCCATTTTCATTTGTTTTATTGGTGTTTTTAAAGGTTACGCCATGCGGCAAAAGTAGTAAAACCACTGAGTTTCAGTGGTTTTACTTTCAAAGGAGGTTTAAAACATTTTTACAGCTTGTCTATCAACTGATCAACTATGCCATATGTTATGGCTTCATTGGCGTCCATCCAATAGTCGCGGTCAAAATCTTTCATGATCTGTTCTACCGTTTTGCCACAGTTTTCTGCCAGTATTTTTGCGCCTATTTCTTTGGTTTTGCGCATTTGGTTTGCCTGTATTTCTATGTCTGCAGAACTGGCCCTGTACTGGCCGCCCAAACTCGGTTGATGAATCATCACTTCGCCATGCGGGTAAATATAACGTTTGCCTTTTGTGCCCGCGCTGAGCAATATAGAACCCATGCTGGCTGCCAGCCCCATACAAATGGTAGTTACCGGCGACTTAATAAGTCTAATTGTATCGTACATAACCATACCGCTGGTAACAACCCCACCAGGGCTATTGATGTAGAATTTAATTTCCTCGCCGGGCTTGTCGGCATCGAGCAGCATTATTTTGCTTACAAATTCGCGTGCAGATTTATCGTCTACCACACCCCATAGATAAACAGCTCGTTTCTCAAGAAAAAGCTGCTCCATTTTTTTGGTGAGAAAGGAGCTCTGCTCTGGCTTTTCTTCTTTCTGGGTTTCTTCTTCTTCGTCATCCATACGGTAAGGATGTACGATGTATTTTGAATATTGCATATTGATGACTTTGAAATTTTAGACTTAATATTTTATATTTTTTGCAGCCCGGCTTTTGTGCTTTACTCAACTTTATTTCCACCTTAAGCGGACTCTTGTACGATTTGTTCTTTGTTGAGCTTTGGCAGCACTATTTACCGGGTTGCTTTAGCACAAATTTTTGAAACGGTACTACTACTTTAAACAGCTTTGCCATTGTAAACGCCACAGCCGCCCAATGATTTAAAAGATGAACGGATTGCGACGCAACGATGATGCCATGTAAAGATTAGCTGGTATTAAAAATTTTAAAAGAACTGGCTTAAAAAGGAAGAATGTCTCTTTAGGTGATGTTTACTTTTGCTCTTTTCTTGGATTGGTAAGCAGCACTTCGTCTACCAAACCATATTCTTTGCTTTCCTCTGCCGTCATCCAAAAATCGCGGTCGCAATCGGCGGCAACCAGCTCCACAGGTTTTCCGGAATGATGCGCAATAATAACATACAACTCCTGTTTAATCTTTTTTATTTCCCTGGCGGTAATTTCAATATCGGTAGCCTGCCCGCCTATACCGCCGCTTGGCTGGTGCAGCATTATGCGGCTGTGTTTTAATGCACTGCGTTTACCTTTTACACCGGCACACATTAAGATGGCGCCCATGCTGGCAGCGATTCCAGTGCAGATGGTAGAAATGTCAGGACTTACAAATTGCATGGTATCGTAAATACCAAGCCCTGCATATACACTGCCCCCGGGGCTGTTTATATACATTTGAATATCGCGGGTGCGGTCTGTACTGTCTAAAAATAATAATTGTGCGGTAACAATGTTGGCAACATAATCATCGATAGGTTCGCCGAGAAAAATAATGCGATCCATCATTAACCTGCTGAAAACGTCCATGCTTGCTACGTTTAGGGGCCTTTCTTCTATAATGTAAGGCGTAAGATTTGTTACATTATGCTTGGTATACCCGTGAAGCGTATTGCTGCTGATGCCGCGATGCTTTACGGCATATTTTTCAAATTCCTTTCCAAAGTTCATAGTCAATTTTTTTCGGCTTGAAGATAAGTGTTTTGACAAATCAAAGCACCATTTACCAAATACCATGCAAACTGTGTTATGCGACAAAAGGGCAGGGGAAATAGTTTGGAGTTATCAGTTTTTATTTTTTGTTAAATGTTGGTGTGTTTCTAGTCTAAAAAATCGTCTTCTTCTTTGGGGCCGTACTTATCAAAAAGCTTATTGATGGCCCCGGCAAAAACGGGGAATTTTTCTTTTGCAAAATCTTTTATTGTTTCAACTGCTTTGTAAGCCTGTTCTTCTGTTAGCCCCTGTGATGTTAGGCGTTTTATGAGTTCTTCCATAAATTGTGTTTTATTTTGGCAACGAAGTTCGATCTTTAGCCACAAAAAAAACCGGATGAAGTTTCAGCCGGTTTGAAGTATTATTTTTTTATTAAAGACTAGTGATGGTGGTGCTTCAGTTTTTCGGCAAAAGCTTCTGCGCTGATGCTTTCTTCTTTAGCCTGCACCTGCCCCTCAAGTATTTGAAATAATTTGCTGGTCTGAATTTTCATGTAGGTTTCTTCCACGAATTTCTGGTCTTTCATCATACGGTTTACGTATTCTTCCATCCATGGCGCCTGGTCCATTGGCATATTCATATAACTGAATATCTGATGTCTGGCAAAGTCTTTAATTTCTTCCGGCTCAACAGTAACTGCATTTTCATCCAATAATTTACTGCTGATAAGGCTCCATTTGAGCTGTGTTGCAAAAGTTGGATATTCTTCTTCAGCCTCTTCGGGAGTTTTGCGTTTTTCGCCACCATCCTTCAGCCATCTTTTAAGGAAATCCGAGGGAAATTCCATAGTTATATGGTCAGTGAGGTGATGATAGATCTGATCCTGCACCTGGTTGCTGCTTTGGCTTTTGTAATAATTTTCAATCTCAGCTTTCACTGCGTCGCGAAAGCCTTCTTCGGTTGTTATTTCTTTGCCCGGATAAACGGCCTCAAAAAGTTCCGTATCTAGAGGGGCCTTTTCTACAAGCCCAACTTTTGTAATGAGTACTTTAAAAAACTTTTCAGCATCGGCTGCATCTTCTTTATTTAAACCAAGATCGCCCATTACCCATTCTCTTTCTTTATCATCAAAAGCCTTGCTAAGCTGTATTTGAAAAGTTTCCTCTTTTTTTCTGCCCATTAAGCCGGGGCGGGTAGCTTCGTTAAAATATTTTACAAGCAGGGAATTACTTTTGGTAAGGCCATCTTCCACTTCATTGCCGGCTTCATCGGTTTCTGTAAGGTCAACATTCAACACATCTTCGTCGCTGCTCACTGTTTCTGGCTCCGTCATTTTACCATGACGGGTTTGCAAACGGCCTACTTCTTCATTGATCATTTCATCTGTAACGTCTATTACGTACCTTGTTACAGTAATACCAGCAATATTTACTTCAAAAGCAGGTTTCAAACCTACTTCAAATGCAAAAGAATAATCGGCCGGGCTGGCCATATCAATTTTGCTTGAATCTGTTTCAAGCGGAAGTGGCTGCGCAAAAATATCCAGCCTTTCCTGCTGCAGATAATCGGTTAATCCCTTTTCTACCGTACGCAGTACTTCATCTGCAAAAACACCCGGACCATACATTTTCTTTACAAGACTGGCTGGAACCATTCCCTTGCGAAAGCCGGGTATATTAGCACTTTTTGCGTGTTTCTTAAGTGTAGATTCAAAGGTGGGCAGATAATCTTCTTTCGCCACTTTTACGGTAAGCTTGTCTGTAAGCAGGCCGATATTTTCCCTGGTAACTGTTGCCATTGTTAAAGTTGATAAGTTATAAGTTGAAAGGTTGATAAGATTAAAAGTTTTACAATTCAACTTTTAATCTTATCAACCATTTAGTGCGGATGGAGGGGGTCGAACCCACATGCCTTGCGGCGCTAGATCCTAAGTCTAGTGCGTCTGCCAATTTCGCCACATCCGCAGGTGAAGTTTAAAGGTTCAACTTTCAGTCTGGATAGTTTTATCCTTTTGTTGAGCGCTGCTTTCCTTTTAATTCAGGGGCGCAAAAATAGGGGAAATTGTAAGATTGACAAATTGGTTTTTAGATTATATGATTTTTAGGGTTATGGGCCGATCTGATCAGCTACTATTGTGCTTCGTTGCGTCGCACTCTTCAACGCCTTGTTCACGGTTGATCGTTTACCGATGGCTGTTGAGCTAAGTACCGAACGTACAAGCGTGCGACGCAAGGAGGATGCCATAAAAAACAAATGCCCGGACCAAAAATATCGGTACGGGCATTCATTTTTTTATCGCTTATTAAAGCAACGCTTCTATTTCCGTGTTTACGAAATCCATGAGGGTTTTAATATGCTCGGGCGAAAAAGTAAACTGCAGGCCGGCGGCTGCATACAATTCGGGCAATGTTTTTGTGCCGCCGAGGCTTAATGCATTTATATAATTCTGCAATGCCTGCTGCGGATTTTGCTTATACTGCATCCACAAACCAATAGCACCAAGCTGTGCAATGCCATACTCAATATAATAAAAGGGCACTTCGAATAAATGTAACTGGCGCTGCCAGCCGGTTTTACGGTATTCTTCGAGTCCGCTTATATCCACCGCGCCGGTTGAAAATTCATTAAAAATTGCTACCCAGTTATCTGTTCTTTCTTCAATTGTATGGTTGGGATTTTCGTACACCCAATGCTGAAATTTATCGATTGTAGCAATCCATGGAAAAATGGTAATTACCCTTTCGAGCTGGTGTTCTTTTGCCCGCTGTAAATCTTCTTTATTATCGAAAAAAGCATCCCAGTGATTCATGCTAAAAAGCTCCATCGCCATACTGGCAACCTCAGCAATTTCCATAGGATACTCCTTAAAGGCACTGAGTTCCAGGTTATGTGCCAGAAAAGAATGAATGGCGTGGCCGCCCTCGTGTACCATCGTGGTTACATCATCCATTTGCCCGGCAGCATTCATAAAAATAAAAGGTGCCCCACTCTCTGCCAGCGGGCAATTATAGCCGCCGGGTGCCTTGCCTTTGCGGCTTTCAAGGTCAAAGTGTTTCATGGCATCCATTCTGCGCAGGCAGTCAGCAAAAAACGGGTTCATTTCAGTAAAACATTGTTCTGTTTTTTGCAGCAATTCTTTGCCTGTGGTAAAAGGCTGTAAGGGTTGTACGCCGGGTTGCGGCGCTTCAATATCCCATGGGCGGAGCGTATCTAATACCAGCTTTTCTTTTTTGTGGCGGTATATTTTTTCAACCAGTGGAAGCACATGCAATTTTACCGCTTCATGAAAACCAAAACAGTCTTCTTTGGTATAATCGAAGCGCCCCAGCTCTGCAAATTTATAATCCCGGTAATTTTCAAAGCCGGCGTTTAGTGCAATTTTGTTTCGGCGTTCAACCAGTTGCGAGAATAGATTATGCAGGGTTCCTTTATCCTGCTTTCTTCTTTCCTGTATTTTCCTGTACACTTCTTCACGCAGGCCACGGTCGTGGTTTTCGAGAAATTTTGCAGCCTGCTGCAGGGTGTACTCCTGGCCGTTTACTTCAATCGTCATGCCTCCGGAAATAACGCCAAACTGCTGCTGCATTACGCTTAATTCTGCCTGCAAGGGGATATTTTCTTCGCGAAAAAGCTCGATGTTTTTCTTAACGCTGCGCAGGTAAGTAAAATATTTTTGCTGGTCTAGCTCGCTGGTAAAAGGGCAGTCTATAAGTTTACGGTTGAGTGTATCAGCGTATGGCTGCAGCTTTGGCTGTATCTCCATGCAAAAATAAGTAAAGGCATCTTCCAATACTTTGTCAGTAGTATCGCAGGTCATGCGTATCTGGCGCCAGCAGGCATCTTCACTTACCGCAGCTTCTACTTCGCTAATATCTTTCAGCCATTGTTCAAGATCTGCATTAGATCCAATCTCTCTCTCAAGCAACCTTTTAAAATAGGGCTCTAAGGCCTCCCAGGTTGTTACAACAAAATCATTCGAAAGAAAATGCCGTTCTGTTTTTTTTATATCTGCACTCGGTTGCATAAGTAAGATTTTTTATACAAGGCTTTCGTTATTCTATTAACCTTTTGTTCCGCCTAAGGCGGACTCTTTTACGGAATAGCAAGTAGCATCAACGTGCATCAGCAAAATTATTTGCGGGCTTGCTAAACGGCTAAAGTGAAACCGATTATTTATTCCGGTATTATATGAACAGATTTAAGCATCTGCATATCCTTAAATTATTCTGTTGCTTTCTTTTTAGGGGCGGCTTTTTTCTTTGGTGGCACAGTTTCTTCAACAGGTTCTTCCGGCACTAATGTTTCTTCTTTTTCTAAAGCAGTAGTTGTTTCTTCTGTTTCTTCCTCTTCTTCGGTTTCTTCCTCCCCTAACTTTATTTCAATCTCATTTTTTTTAATAATACTGAACCATTTAACCATTTTTTTAAGGTCACTGGCGTAAACCCGGTCAAAATCCATATCGGGGTAAACCTTTAAAAAGTAGGCTTTTATAGCTGCTGCGTCTTTCTCCGAAGGCAGTGTTTCGCCGCTTATTTCCATTGCTTTCAACACATCTGAAAGGTTCACATTCTCCCTTACGGTGTACACTTCTATGCTTTCAAGATGAGAAAATGTATGCATTCTGCTGGAAACAAATTTTGTACTTAGATCGTCAAGTGAACGTACTATGGCCCCATCGGTCTTGCTCGCCATCATTTCGAATAAACCGCCAAGGCCGGTTACACTAATCAATTTACTGTATTCCATATTTATGTTTTAAAAAAAGAAGGTACAAAATAAAGCAAAAAAGACCACCTGCTGACAATAGAAAAATATTATGTTTCTTTTATACAATTTTACTTCTGCTTGTATTGCCTTGGTAATCTGCTTTAACGCCATGCTATCAGTAACATAATTGCCATGCAGCGAAAAGGTCATTCATGTAATCTACATATGCTCATGAATACAAATGCACTAATAATATTTGTAAAGAATCCATTGCCCGGTTTGGTAAAAACACGTCTTGCCAAAACCATTGGTGAAACGGCAGCAGTTATAATCTACAAGCAGCTTCTTTTACATACACAGAATGTTTCCACCAAATGTAATGCGGATAAATATGTGTTTTATGGCGATTTTATCAACCAAGATGACCTCTGGAATAATGGGGGCTACCAAAAATTTTTACAAAAAGGAACCGGGTTGGGCGAGAGAATGTCAAATGCATTTGATGATATTTTTTCGAAAGGCTACAGGAAAGTTATAATAATTGGAAGTGATTGCCTTGAAATAGCAACCAGGCATATTGACCAGGCGTTTGATTTTTTAAATGACTGTGACGTTGTAATCGGACCTGCTCAGGACGGCGGGTATTATTTACTCGGAATGAAAAAAATGTACATGCAATTTTTCCAAAACAAAAGCTGGAGTACAGGAAAACTGCTGCCCGAAACCCTCGCAGATATTTCACAGCTCCGCCTCAGTTATCACCTACTGCCGGTGTTAAGCGACGTAGATGACGAAAAAGATTTGTACCTGCTGCACCACAGGCAGTGATTTTTTTATCTGCATTTTTTCATAAACCCAACTCTTTTACAGGATCCCAAAAGTGCTTATCAAAATCTGCTATGGTGTCATTTTCAATATTAATTCCTTCTTTTTCGAGCATATCCTGCATAAGCGTTGGAGTTGCGAAATGCATTTTGCCGCTAAGCATACCATTGCGGTTTACAACTCTTTGAGCGGGTACTTTTGGTTTGGTATTATGCGCTCCGTTCATTGCCCAACCTACCATTCTGGCTGACATTTTACTGCCAAGATAATTTGCGATAGCTCCATAAGTGGTAACGCGACCTTTGGGTATTTGCCTGGCTACATCCCACACATTTTCAAAAAAATTGAACTTTTTTGATGGATCATTTACCGGAATTTTTTCTTTTAAAGACATTTTTACACCAATGGTTTTCATAAGGGAAAGTTAGAGACTATTCTTTTGGATTATGCCGGCCTTGTAAAATTTTATTTTTTCCCTGCAGAAGGTAAGTTTTTTGTGGCTCGGCAACTGCATTGTATTCATAGGGGCAGTGGAGACATCCATTTCCACAACAATAACCACGCTGAAGATGATATGCCTCGGTAAGAACCATCAATCCATTTTCGTTCAAGTAAAAGTCTTTTTGTTCAATCTGGCTGTTGCTCACTGAATAAGTTTTTAAGAATTTCATCTTTTTCTTTTGGCATTTCGGTATTTAACAGGAATTGTAAATAATGTATACAGTTACTTTTGGCAATATCCAACCCTTCGTAATGCGTTTTTATCTTTAAGTCTTCGCTTAAATCCGGCTGTTTATAAACATCTTCATAATCACACAACAAATCCAGCGCAAAAAGGTTAATAACTGCTTTAGTAAAATTGTACAGATCGGGGCTATCGGTTTTAAGGTGCACCAATCCGCCGGGTAGTAAAAATTGCCTGTATTCCCGCAAAAACCGCGGATGCGTTAACCTTTTTTTCATTTTAGAAAACCGGAGTTGTGGGTCGGGAAATGTAATCCATATCGCGGCTACTTCACCTTTTGCAAAATAATCGGCAACTTTATCAATCTTCGAGCGGACGAATGCAACATTATTTAATCCTTCAGAAATAGCGGTTTTAGCTCCACGCCAAATCCGGTTGCCTTTTACATCTATCCCGATAAAGTTTTGCTCTGGATACAGCCTGCCCATCCCCACCGCATACTCGCCTTTACCGCAGGCAAGTTCAAGTGTTATGGGATGATCATTGTTAAAATGATCCTTCCACCTTCCCTGCATATCCTTTGGATATTGCAATACATTGGAAAAGCTTTCAATCTCCTGGAATCTTATTAATTTTTTTTGACCCATAAAGCTGCAAATGTAATACGCGAAAAGATTGGGATAGTATTTTAAGAATTTTGTTATGGCCAATAGTAAAGCCGGTTGGTATTGCTGATTATTGTTATGCAGTAAAAGAGTGCGACGCAACCGGGCCAAATAGCAGTACTGTAGACCGGTGCATAAAGAAAGCAGAATATTGTAAGGTATTTGCAATTATATAAATATGCGTGAGTACCTGCGGAGACCGTTAAAAATAATTTCGTCTTTATTGCTCAAACGTTTGCGTACTTTTATAACCATGCCAATTCATAAATTTACTACAAATCACTAACATGCTTGAAAATTCTGATAGAAGAAAGTTTATTAAAAATGCGGCCGTAACCGGTGCTGCTTTGTCTGTTATGAATACTCCCCTAAATGTATTTGCCGCTGAAAAAAAATCCACTGTACGCATCGGGATGATTGCAACCGGGTTCCGCGGCCAGAGCCATCTTGGTGAAATGCTTAAACGCAGCGATGTGGAAGTGGTGGCCATGGCAGATCCTGATAAGCGTATGATGGCCATGGCTCAAAAATTGGTATTGGAACACGGTAAAAAAGCGCCGGTTGAATATACAAACGGAGATTACGATTACCGAAACCTTTTAAAGCGCACAGATATTGACGCAGTAATAGTTGCCTCTCCCTGGCAATGGCACAGAGAGCATGGAATTGATGCAATGAATGCAGGTAAAACAGTGGGCATGGAAGTTTGCGGCGCCATTCATTTACAGGACTGCTGGGATTTTGTAAATACTTACGAGAAAACAAAAGTGCCCATCATGATGATGGAAAATGTTTGCTACCGCCGCGATGTAATGGCAGTGCTGAATATTGTTCAAAAAGGTTTATTTGGCGATCTGTTACACCTGCAGGGCGGTTACGAACATGACCTTCGCGGTGTGCTGTTTAACGATGGAACACCCAATGCAGGCCCCGGTGTAGAATTTGGCGATAAAGGTTTTAGTGAAGCCCATTGGAGAACCGTTCATCACCAGAAACGCAATGGCGAGCTATACCCAACCCATGGCCTTGGCCCGGTTGCTACCATGATCGATCTTAACCGCGGCAACAGGCTTACTGCACTTTCTTCTGTATCAACAAAATCAATGGGGTTAAACAGGTATGTGGCAAACAGTCCTTACGGCGGGCCCAACCATCCCAATGCAAAGATTCATTATAAACTGGGTGATGTAGTTTCTACACAAATTCAAACAACCAATGGTCAAACCATTTTATTAACACACGATACATCGTCGCCACGGCCTTATAACCTGGGTTTCCGTGTGCAGGGTACCAATGGATTGTGGATGGATTACAGCAGTGGCGGTTTTGATAAAGGCCATATTTACATAGATGGAAAAAGCCCCGACGACAGCTGGGAGAATCCCCAAAAATGGCTGGACGAATACGACCATCCTCTATGGAAACGCTACTCCAAAGAAGCGGAAGGCGCAGGCCATGGCGGCATGGATTATTTTGTTGACAATGCCTTCATAGAAAGCATTAAACGCGAAACGCCATTTCCATTAGACGTGTACGATCTGGCAACCTGGTACGCCATTACTCCGTTGAGCGAAAAATCGATTGCAGAAGGTGGTACCCTGCAGCGTATACCCGATTTTACCAACGGCAAATGGCGCACAAGAAAACCTGTTTTTGGATTAAGCGACGAATATTAAATTGATATAAACGCTGTTTTACTAACAAGCAGTTAGTTATGGTTAAAGCGGTTGTGGTCTCACAACTGCTTTTTTAATTTTTATGGGCCAGGCAGTTAGATCTTTACGCGGCTTTGATTGCGTCGCACTCTTTTACGTTCGGTAATTTTATTCAGCTTTAAATACATTTCGTTCTACGCTATGGTAATTTATCTTCAGCTAAAAACCCTCCGTTTCACCTCTTCCTAAACGTTTTATAACAGGTTTTTTCGTGCATATCCTGTTCAATAAATAGTTCTGTTTGAATAAAAAAGTTTTATCTTTATTTCCAGTCTGTTTAAGCATAAAGTTCTTGTCAAAGACAATACAGGCTAACAAAGAATAACTGTAACCTTGCAATACACCACTCCCGTTCTGGTTGCTTTCTCTAAAACACTTCGATAGAATTATTCAATTTTCTTTTATATTTTTTTAACCAAAACAATCAATATCATGAACACAAAAAAAGTACTTATTAGCGGTATCGTTGGCGGTATCGTTTATTTTCTTCTGGGATGGCTTGTTTATGGCATTTTGCTGATGGACTTTATGTCAAAAAACAGCAGCGTTGGTATAATGAAAACAGAGGACGAATTTGTATGGTGGGCATTAGTTGCTTCCAATCTAATTTATGGTATTCTCATTGCATACGTACTCAACGCAGTGGGCAATATTACAAGCGTTGGTAACGGGGCAAGCACAGCGGCTGTCACAGGCTTTTTGGTAGCAGCAGGTTTTGATCTTGGTTTGTATGCTACTTCAAATGTATCTACACTAAATGCGCTTTTGGTTGATATTGTTGCCATCACCGTTATGAGTGCCGTTGTAGGGGCAGCGGTAGTTACTGTTAGCAAAAAAATTACATAGATTTTTGTGCTAACATTTCTTAAAACAGGTTTACGGCAGGGGCCGTAAGCCTGTTTTAGCGTAGCGCAGAATCACCCAAACGCAAGCCGGAAAATAGCAGCAAAAGTCAAACGGATAGCCCGGTAGAAATATAGCCTTACAAGATTGTCCCGCCTTGCGGGCTAAACGATGCATGAAAAGCTGATTAAAGAATTTTAGTTGTGTAAATAAAATTGTATTGAATAGTTTTGGATAACGTTATTTTCACCGTTAATCAAACTATTTTATGGAACAAGACTTAAAGCCTGTCCGCGTGTTGGTTGTTGGCTGCGGTAATATGGGCGCATCACATGCCATGGCTTATCATACAACAGACGGATTTGAAATATGTGGCATTGTTTCAACCGGCAGCAGCAAAGAAGTACTAAATGAAAAACTTGGCGGCGGTTATGCCCTGTACAATAATTTCGAGCTGGCATTGGAAGCTACAAAACCTGATGCGGTCTGTATTTCTACTTACCCGGATACGCATGAAAGTTTTGCAATTAAAGCACTGGAAAAAGGCTGTCATGTTTTTATAGAAAAGCCTCTTGCAGATACGGTTGCCGGTGCAGAACGTGTAGCTGCTGCAGCGCACAAAGAGGGTAAAAAATTAGTGGTGGGTTACATACTGCGGCATCACCCGTCCTGGGAGCGTTTTATACAACTGGCGCAGGAACTGGGTAAGCCACTGGTAATGCGTATGAACCTTAATCAGCAGAGCCATGGCAATATGTGGACCGTGCACCGCAATCTGATGAAAAGCTTAAGCCCAATTGTTGATTGTGGTGTTCATTATATTGATGTAATGTGCCAAATGGTGCGCTCAAAACCGCTACAGGTAAGTGCAATTGGCGCAAGGCTTACAGAGGATATACCGGCAGGCAATTATAATTATGGCCAGCTACAGATTCGTTTTGAAGACGGCTCTGTTGGCTGGTACGAGGCGGGCTGGGGGCCCATGATCAGCGAAACAGCTTTTTTTGTAAAAGATGTTATTGGTCCCAAAGGTTCGGTTTCCATTGTTGCCAAAGACGCCGGAGGAACCGGCAAGTCAGACTCTATTGAAGCACACACCAAAACCGAATCTATCCGTGTGCACCATGCCGATCTTGGCGATAATGACGAATTCCTTAAACCGGATATGTGGATCAACTTGGAGGATGAGCCCGACCACCAGGAACTCTGTAACCGGGAGCAGCGATATTTTTTAAAAGCAATAAAAGAAGACATTGATCTTACCGATCATGTACAAGATGCGGTAAACAGTTTGCGCATTGCTTTTGCCTGCGATGAATCGGTAAGAACGGGGCAGGTTGTGCTATTGTAAACTGCTTTTTTAAGGAACCGTTGCGCACAACAGCCTGGGTTTTTATAGCTCAAATATTTTATATGAAAGTACAAGAGCCCCGCTATGGCGCATATGCGTCAAGCTAATATTTGACAAAAATCGCTGAAAGTGTTTGCCAGTAATGGTTTTAGGTTGTCTTGCAATAAGGATTTAGTAAATGGTTTTAAATATTAATGCGTTGCCGAATAATCTGCGCTTTCATTTGAAAGGAAAAAAAGCAACTGAGTCTTGAAAGTCGCATAGAGAACCAAAAGTACAAGAGTGCGACGCAACGGAAACTCAATAGTAGCAATGCTGTTGGGTCAATAAATGTATTCCTTAGCTTGACGCATATGCGCTTTGGCGGGGAGTAAAGCTTAATGTTTGCTCAAAAGCCGGGCTCAAAAAAAAGATCGTCATATGCCCAAAAGTATTGACTATATAGCTAAAAAAATTACGGAATCAATAACAATTGACGGCGATATACAAAAAACTGAATGGCAAAATGCGCAATGGAGCAAACGTTTTGCGGATATGGTGACGGGTGCGGCGGGCATGTACAATACGCAGGCGGCTATACTATGGAACGATATGCATATCTATTTTGCATTTAAAGCAGAAGAACCTTTTGTTGAAGCGTACCAAACAGAACCCGACAGTATTGTTTTCCTGGAAAACGACCTGGAGATTTTTATTGATGGCGGCGACTGTTATTACGAGCTGGAAGTGAATGCAGCAAATACTGTTTATGAGGTAATGTTCATCTGGAAAGATGCTTACACCAAAGGCAGTAAGTTCGATATTCCGCAATTTGACGTACATAGTAATAACGCGTATACATTCGGCGGCGATTACGACCGCGGCGGTGCAAGCTTCTGGAAAGGCACGCACCCAAGGGGCATACGCTGGGCCTTTACAAATTATGATTTGCCGGGTTTGCAAACTGCCGTTCAGGTTGATGGCACTTTAAATGATAACAGCGACATTGACAAAGGATGGAGCCTCGAAATAGCCATACCGTGGAGCGGCCTTGCTTTACTTGCAAACGGGCGCACAATTCCCCCTACAAATGGCGATATATGGACCATGTTCCTCGGCCGTTTTCAAAAACTAATGGTAGGCGGAAAAGAAGTGCAGCCGCACCCTGCCATGGCTTTAAACAGTCACGGAATTTACGATACGCATATGCCTGATAGATGGAGCAGAATTGCATTTGAGGAGTAATTTTTTTGGACCAGGCTTCAGCTTTACTATTAAGCTTTGCTTGCGTCGCACTCTTGTGCTTTCTGTCCGCTAATCTGCATTGTGCTGCAACCAAAGCATATTCTTTCTATCTTTCCTCCAAAATATATTCCATGCAAAGAGCATTTTATTTTTTCGCCTGTGGTATTTTAGCCACGGCCTGCAGCAGTAATAATTCCAATGACACGATGTTTAAAAAAATTGACGTGAAATATCCCGAAACGAAAAAAGACACCACTGTAAAAGACGATTATTTTGGAACCATAGTTTCAGATCCCTACCGCTGGCTCGAAAATGACAGCAGCAGCGAAACAGCTGTCTGGGTAACAGCAGAAAACGAAGTAACACAGGATTACCTCTCGCAAATCTCTTTTAGGGGCGCCATAAAAAAACGCTACCAAACAATCTTCAATTACGAAAAATATTCCGCGCCTTTTACTGAAGGAAAATACACTTACTATTATAAAAATACTGGCCTGCAAAACCAAAGTGTTTTATATCGCGAAACGGCGGATAATAAAGACCCAGAGTTGTTCTTAGATCCCAATTCCTTTTCAAAAGATGGTACAACTTCCCTGGCCGGTATGGCTTTTTCCAAAGATGGTTCTATGGCAGCTTATAATATTTCAGAAGGTGGCAGCGACTGGCAAAAACTGGTGGTAATAAATGCTGTTACCAAACAGCAGACAGGCGATACGCTGGAAATAAAATTCAGCGGCGCAAGCTGGAAAGGCAATGATGGCTTTTATTACAGCAGTTACGAAAGGCCCAAAGAAGGCAGTGTACTTTCGGCCAAAAATGAAAGCCATAAATTATATTATCATAAACTGGGCACACAGCAAAAAGACGATCAGCTGGCTTATGGCAGTAATACAAGCCCGGTGCGTTACATGGGCGGCGGTGTAAGTGAAGATGAAAAATGGCTGATCATTTCGACTGCAAATGAAACCTACGGCAATGCATTGTTTGTAAAGGATCTTACCAACCTAAGTGCACCAATTATTCCATTGGCTACTGATATGAAAAACACGTATGGTTTTATTGATGCTGACGAAAATTATTTTTACCTGCAAACTGATAAAGATGCCCCCACCGGAAAGCTGGTTGCTGTGCCAATCAACAACCCTTCGCAGGATAACTGGAAAACAATTATAGAAGCAAAACCGGAAGTATTGGCAGTTTCAACAGCAGGGGGATATTTTTTCTGTAGCTACCTAAAAGATGCGGTAAGCAAAGTATATCAGTTTGATAAAACAGGAAAGCAAATACGCGAAATACAACTGCCCGGCCTGGGATCAGCAGATGGTTTTGGTGCAAAGAAAGGAGAAAAAGAATTGTACTATGTTTTTACTTCTTATGTAAACCCACCCACCATATTCAAGCTGAATATAGAAGGTGGAAACACAGAAATTTTTAAAGAATCTAAAGTGCAGTTTAAACCTGAAGATTTTGAATCAAAACAGGTATTCTTTACTTCAAAAGATGGCACAAAGATCCCTATGATCCTTACCTATAAAAAAGGTATTGAACTCAATGGTAAAAACCCTGCGCTACTGTATGGTTATGGTGGCTTTGGTGTTAGCCTCACGCCATACTTCAGTACATCGAATATAATACTGCTCGAGAATGGTGGCGTATATGCCGTACCCAATATCCGCGGTGGCGGCGAGTATGGTGAGGAGTGGCACCAGCAGGGCATTAAAACAAAAAAACAAAATGTATTCGATGATTTTATTGCAGCAGCACAATACCTGGTTAACAATAAATACACATCGCCTGATATGCTTGCAATAGAGGGTGGCAGTAATGGCGGCCTGCTCATTGGTGCATGTATTACCCAGCAGCCCTCTATGTGCAAAGTAGCTTTCCCTGCGGTAGGTGTAATGGATATGCTGCGTTATCACAAATTTACGGCGGGTGCAGGATGGGCGTATGATTATGGAACTTCTGCAGACAGCAAAGAAATATTTGAATATCTCTATCATTATTCGCCGCTGCATAATATTAAAGAAGCCGAATACCCGGCAACGTTTATCACCACAGCAGATCACGATGACCGGGTGGTTCCTGCACACTCGTTTAAATTCGCAGCCACCATGCAGGAAAACCAAAAAGGCGCCAATCCCATCCTCATCCGTATTGAAACAAAAGCCGGGCATGGAGCCGGCCGTAGTACGCAGCAGATTGTAGAAGAGGTTACGGATAAATGGAGTTTTATGTTTTATAACCTTGGTATTAATCCAGCTTATTAATCCCAGTTCAAAACCTGTATAAACCGCATTCGCCAATCGATAATTTGGTTGTGTTTTTATACTACCTGGTAACCAGGCAGTATTGTTTCAATTGGGCTTTTCTTGCGTCGCACTCTTGTACTGCATCAAAATGGCAGCAGTTTGAAAAGCTGTTTCACAACAAACAATTGAACCATGATTGGTGTATACCATAGACCAAATTATATTACAGCCATATCATCGATTTTATGCTCAACTGGGATATCCGTTCTATTGTTTTATCCATTGCTGCCGTTCAGGCAATTATTATAAGCGCACTTCTTCTAATCAGGAATTATAAAACAGCACGCTTGTCGGACAGGCTACTGGCTTTTTTTCTGCTTACTATTTCGGCCACCATGAGCGAACATATTGCCGGCTGGCTTGGCTTATACGAGGGGCAGAGGCTCACCTTTTTCCCGTTTGGCGAAACATTTTTATTTGCACCACTGGCTTACCTGTATGTAAAAAGTATTACCAACAGTTCTTTTACATGGTGCAAAAAAGAATGGTTACATTTTATTCCGGCCTTTATTTATTTTATTACACACCTGGTAATCTTTGCATTTCCAGTAAAAGAAAAACTGGATATTTTAAGCCAGCTTGGCAAATACCATTGGTACGAAATTCAAGGATATGGCAATGCAATCTTTTTTACGGTGTACCTCTATAAAATCATCCGTCATTTTCGTGCATACCTTAATTGGCTGCCCAATGAATACTCGAACATTGCGAAACTGCAACTGCACTGGATAAGAAATTTTATTCTGCTGCTTAGCCTTTACTATTTTGTTTTTATTGGTTTCAGCATTGCAAGTGCGGTAAATTGGTATAATTACAATATTGGCTTTTGGCAATACTTTGTACTGGCATTGATTATCTATTATACCAGCGTTACCGGTTATGCGTATGTTCAGAAATACAATATTGCTTTTGACCTTCAAAAAGTAATTGCTGATTCGCAACTTTCTGTTCAAAATTCAATGCAACTTCCTGTTATAGAGGTTGAACAAACAACTGACCCCGCGCAAAGAATTACAAGCCTGCCATCCGTGGAAAATACTTTTATTCCTCCCGCTAAAGACAGGGCATTGGATCCTCTAAAAATAGTGTTGCTTAACCACCTGCAACAAAATAAACCCTACTTAGATGCGGAACTTAGTTTAAGCCAATTGGCCAATCAGCTTGAAAAGCCGCCTTACATTATTACCCAGGTAATTAATATTGGGGTGGGTAAAAATTTCAACGACCTTATTAATGGTTACCGTGTTGATGCGGTAATTGAAAAGCTAAAAAAGGGCGAACAGAAAACACAAACCCTGTTGGGTATTGCCTACGATTGTGGTTTTAACAGCAAGGCCACATTCAACCGTGCCTTTAAAAAGGTAAAAAATATCAGCCCTAAAGAATTTATTGAAACACTCTGAAACCCCAACTCCTGTTAATTTTTATTTTTTTTGAGCCGCTTACATTTTATTGAGGCCAGCTTAATCCGTCTCAAATTTTTAATGAGACCGTTACTCCTGATTGCTTTTCTAAGTTTGCCTCATCAAATCACAACACACGAAATTAAAAATCAAGATTATGAAAAAGATGATCGCAATTATGGCAGTAATGGTTACCCTTTGTTCCTGCAGTTTATTCAGCAGCTTAACTTCCAACACCGTTATTTCTCCTAACAACAGCTTTATACTCGGTAATAATGAGCATGGCTCATTTATGGTACTGCTGAAAAATGTCTCCAATAAAGGCCTTGAAGTGTACAAAGCCCCAATTGATGGCGGCAGGCATTCAAGCCAAACTGTAACGCCTGGCCAAACGGTAACCTTAAGTGTGGATAGAAACACCGCATTGGTAATTAATAATCCATCAGCCGATACAGTTTCCGTAGACCTTAAAGTAACCGGCGATACCGGCTTAAGCATGGGTTATAAAAACAAATAAAATATTAAAAATGAAAAAAATTATCGCTCCCATTATCATGACCAACTGGCGTGCAGATGCATTTCTCGCCATTCCCCGAATTTTAGGCTGCTTTTTACTGGCAACGCATTTTGGTATGGACAAAATTCCTGTGCCCGACTGGTTTATTGCTGATAATGCAAAACTGGGCATCCCCTTTCCGGTGTTTTTCTCCTGGGCGGCGGCATTGTCCGAAGTGGTTGGTGGTTCCATGCTCATATTAGGGCTGGGTACAAGAATAGCTGCTTTCTTTCTTTCCTGCACCATGCTGGTTGCCATTTTTCTACAGCAGTGGAACAACGAACTCTGGCAAAAATTACCCGCCATGGGCTTTTTGTGGATTGCTATGTTTTACCTGGTTTTAGGTTCGGGCCGTTTTGGTATAGATTATTTAATTGCCAAAAAGTGGGCTGCTTCCAAATAGTAGTTACTTTAATCGCTAACACGCATTATGATACCAGCTTTAGTTTTTCATAGCATCATCGTTGCGTCGCAATCCTTTCATCTGCAGAACAAATAGCAGCGGCAGGGGCTGCTAGCTGACACCTATTCTCCAGTACAAGCGTGCGACGCAACGGAAGCTTCATAATAATTCTAAAGCCGGGCAAATAAAACCCTATTAAATGTTCCCAGGCAACGGATGTGACCATGGCCCTCGATATGGCCTTTGTAAAAGCTTTGTTGCTTCTGGATCGTTGATAAATTCCCGCCTGCCAGGATCGTAAGTTAATGGCCGCCCGAGCTTCATAGAAAGATTGGCGATAATACAACTGGCAGTGGAAATATGCCCCTGCTCAATATCGGCAATTGGCCTTATTCCTTTTTCTATTGACTCAAGAAAATTGAGCATGTGCAAACGTGTTGCAGGTGCGGTATGCAGTTCTATATCGGGTTCTGTAAAATCTTCGGGATATTTTTCTCTTTCGTATAAAACATCGCCATGAATTTTCCTATCACTATCAACCGGAATAAAATCATACTTAAATACATCGCAACATAAAGTTCCTTTTTCGCCATAAATTTTAAAGGCCCAGGGATACTCAGGATCTGATGGCGTGCCCCATGCCCTGTGCTGCCACACACAGTTTAGATCTTCGTATTCAAAAATGGCACTCTGCGTATCTGCCGTATTACTCTTACCCGCTTTATCTACATAAATACCGCCGGTTGAACTGATGCGCTTTGGCCAGCCGAGCCCAAGCATCCAGCGGGCTGCATCGAACATGTGAATGCACATATCGCCCATGATGCCGTTGCTGTATTCCATAAAAGCCCGCCACCAGCCGCGGTGTGGCATGCCGTCAAAAGGCCGTAAAGGAGCAGGGCCTGTCCACATTTCATAATCAAAAAAATCAGGTACATTTTCCAGTAACGGATTAGCATTGGAGTGCATGTGATAATAACAACACATATCTACATGGTGCACTTTGCCCAACATACCAGTTTCAACAATTTTTTTCTTTGCTTCTATCAAGTGTGGTGTGCTTCTGCGTTGTGTACCTACTTGCACAACGCGGTTATATTTTCTTGCCGCAGCAACCATGGCTTCGCCTTCCATTACATCTACGCTAATCGGTTTTTGAACATATACATGCGCACCAGATTTTATAGCATCAATAGTTTGTAATGCATGCCAGTGATCAGGTGTGCCAATAAGTACAATATCTGGTTTTGTCTGTGATAACAATTGCCGGTAATCGCCGAATAGCTTTGGTTGCTGAAGACCCTTACTTCGTTCATTAATCATCTCTGCGGCCTGGCAAAGTTGGTGTTTGTCAACATCGCAGATTGCCACAACATTAACAGCTGCCACCTGCATCAGTTTAAACAGATCACTTTTACCATACCAGCCCGTACCAATTAACGCAACCCGTTTTGGTGAAGTTGTGTTCAATACATTCATACCATTTGTGCGAAGCGCAGTAAGCGCAAGTATTGCTGAACTGCTGCGCAAAAATGTTCGGCGGTTAATGTTGTCTTGGCTCATAGCAATAAATTATTAGGGTAATCTTATCTATTTTAAATGGCTTCAATAAAGGTACTTTTGTTTGATGGGAAGTTGAAAATAGAAATACATTTTTTATGAAACAGGTTTTGGTATTTTGCCGAATTGCTCCTTCCGGCAACAACAAGTTTTCATTAAACTGGTAGCCGCAAATAAGTTGCGTTATGAAACGAAAGTACAAGCGTGCGACGCAACAAAAGTTCAATAAAGATATTCTGCCCGGTACAAAAAATTATTTCAAATTAACACGGATAATTTGTTTGCCAGAGATGGCGTATAAAATATTATTTGCTTCATAAAAATTTGCCACAGGCAATGGAATGAATTGCTTTAATTGTGGCGGCAACTGCGCGGCGGTATTGATTACAAATCTGCCATCGTGCAAACGGTATGCTTCATTAACAGGGCTGGTTAGTGTATAATTCCACAACAATTTTTTCTCTGTAAGCGCAATGCTGTAAATCCTGTTTCCGGCAATACCGGTAAGCTTATTTTGATCAATAAATACCTTGCCGTAATTATCGAATCCTGCATCAATGCTGTCTACCATTGTATTTTTGGCGGGATCATAAAAATACAGTTTGGGTTTCTGTGCACCTGTTGCTTTCATACTATAAACCACAAGATCTTTCCACAAAGCAATACCCGAAAATTTGAATGTGCTGTATGGCTCGTAATTAATTCCATACAATTTATTTTGTGCTGCATTGAAAACACCGATTGATGCTGCATGGCCAATGCGTATTACATCGCCTGCGCCAATAAGATTGCCTTTACTGTCTTTCAGCATTTGAAAGGTATGGTGAAAACCTGCCATCGGGCTGCCTTCGCTTTTCCAGAAATGAAGGATTTTAGGGTTAGCATTGGCGTCTACTGCATTAACCAGTTTGCCATTGATGGTTTTCTGTGTGGTCCATGGCTTGTTTTTATTCCACAGCATGATGAAGCCACTTGGATAACCGGAGAAATAAATCATGCTGTCGTTTATTGCAAGAGATGAATAGATATTATAACCTGTGGAGCCGAGCAAATATGCTTTCTGTTCTTTTAAATTGTAGCGGTAATAATTGCCATAATAATCACCGGCATAATAAATATTTTCCTTATCGCCGGGGAAAGTAAAGATGCGCCTGATGTCAGTACGTTGTGTGCCATTGCGGATCGTAAGGGTGTCATATTTCTTTTTGTCAAAAGAAAAATATAATTGAGAAGAGGAAGGCTCAAAATAAAAATTTGGATTGCTGGTTGAGTTTATAGCCGCATCTGCTAAACCTGATATTGCGTGCAGATTTGGCGGTACAACAGCAGCCAAAGCACTTCCATTGATGAGTTTGAAAAGACCTTTTAATGTATCAGTTGCAAAGCCTGCATAAATACCTTCTTTGTATATGTTGAGGTTATATCTGGTTGTGTTTGGAATTGAAAATAGCAATTGCTTTTTGTCATTGTGTTTATTAACCGACCAAAGATTAATGGATTTGCGCTGCCCAATCTGCAGGTACACATAATCTGAATCTCCTGCAATGCTAAGCACATAATCGTTTGCTGAATCAACCGCCGGATGTTTGGTTATCGCTTTTGTTTCAGGATCATATTCGCTCCAGTAAGTGCCGCCACTGCTGCTGCCGAAATACATATTGCCATCCCGCCCCGGAGCCATGGAATAGATGAGTGCATTGCTGTTAATAAAAGGGTTCCCCAGATCGCGGAAATAAATAGAATCTTTTAAGTTGAGTATTAAAATTTTTCTTGGGTAAAGCATGGAGAGATAAACATTACCCGCTTTGTCAAAAGTGTAAGTCCAGCAATAACCCTTACCACCGTTAAACCCGTTTATTTTTTTATACGAAGTTTTTTTACCGGTAAGATCAATACGTGCAAGTTCCAGTTCCATGTCCCGCCCCTTATCATCAAACTGTTGGTTAAAACCGGTTATATAGGCGCCGCCTGTAGCTGTTGCCCCTGTAAATGACAGCAAAGAAAATGTATTGATAGATGCAGCTGCATTGCGCAGTGTATCCAGTTTATAAGATTGTGCTGATGCAGTAAAACCTGCCAGTAAAAAAATCCATAAAATTCTTCTCATTAAAACTGTTTGCACAGCAAAGAACATAAAGAATGCCTGAACTATTGTTCAATTAGTTAAATGTTTAAAAATGCGGCTATAAGTAATACATTTTGTGTGCCCGCCATTTGAATATCTATGAGACTTTGGTTGCGTCGCACTCTTGTGCTCTACATTTTTATTGAGCTTTTATTGAAGCGTAGGCTTTTGGTGACAACACCATCATCGGCATTGGATGTTCTTAGGCTAAAGCCTGAAAAACATTTTTCATTAACCCCGGCTTTAAAGCCGGGGTTATAAACAAAGAACCACTTTTGGGGCTTTAACCCAAGCATTTTAATTGTTATTGCCGAAGATCTTGATTAAAATACCCAGTACTAAAAACTCCGTAGAATTTCCCAGCGTAAAGAGTTTGGTTGATATGGAAAAAATATTGGTGAGCCAACAATATTAGGAAGTATCAATTGGCACATTCAGACAGAAAAATATTTCAGATCCCTCCTGCTGCCAATGTTGGTACCTAACCAACATCGTTACGCTTAAATCTACGCTTTGGTAAAAGCTCAATAAAGTGTAAAAAGTACAAGAGTGCGACGCAACAAAAGCTTCATAGAATTACCGATGCCAGGCCCCAAAAAAATTGTATTAAAAAAATCCTTTATTCCAAAATACGCAGCTTGGCATAATTAAGCATAATCTTCTTTTCTCCGTTCAAATCAAACTTAACCGTGGCGATGGGATTGTGTTTGGCGCCTTCCATTTTTACCACTTCGCCAAAGCCAAATTTCTGGTGTTCTACTTTTTGTCCTTCCTGTAAGTTACTGGTATCGCTTGGCACAAAATCCGCTGCAGGCTTGTGTTCTATCACTTTAGGTGCAACAGGCTGCGCAGGTAAATAGGAAGGTTTTGCGTTCTCTGTTTTACGGGTTGGCGGTGCGCCGTATTTCTTTTCGGCCTGGGCGGTATTATCAAAACCGAAGCCCCGGTTCATTCTTTCGAAAGCACTTCCCTGACTGTTGAAACCCTGGTTTCTGGCACCGCCGCCTGCATAACTTTTATCAATATACTGCCCGGGCATTTCATCTATAAAACGGCTGGGTTCGTTCTGCACCAACTGGCCAAAACGGTAGCGTGCATTTGCATAGGTTAGCCATAAACGGTGCTTGGCCCTGGTAACCGCCACATAAAATAAACGGCGTTCTTCTTCCAGTTCTTCGCGGGTATTAATGGCCATCGCATTGGGGAAAAGTGTTTCCTCAATACCACCAACAAATACACAGCCGAATTCCAAACCTTTGGCGGCATGTATCGTCATAAGTTTTACTACATCACTGTTACCTTTATCATCATCAGCATCGGTGAGAAGGGTTATCTGCTGCAAGTAACTGCCCAGCGATTTATCCACCATTTCGCCATCTTCATTATCGGGGCTTTCAGTCCATTCTTTTATGGAATTGAGTAGTTCCTGCGTATTCTCGTAACGGGCTAAACCTTCGGTTGTTTTATCATTGAAAAGCTCTTTAACCATATTGGTATGCTTGCCTACCTGCACAGCTACATCGTATGCATTTTTATCGGTAAGCATACTTTGGAAATAGCGGATCATCGTTACAAAATTTTGCAGCGATTCTAAGGTGCCCGCTTTAAAACCAAACTCCGCTGCACGGGTAACCACTTCGTACATACTAATGTTTTGATCATTGGCGTAAATCACGCATTTTTCAATCGTTGTTTTACCAATGCCGCGAACGGGATAATTAATAATACGTTTAAGCGCTTCCTCATCTTTTGGGTTTACAATAACGCGGAGATAAGCAACCAGGTCTTTTATTTCTTTGCGCTGGTAGAAACTTACGCCGCCATAAATACGGTAGGCAATACCCATGCGGCGCAGGCTTTCTTCAAAGGAACGACTCTGCGCATTGGTGCGGTAAAGAATGGCAAAATCGCGGTTGTAATAATGGTTGCGCAGCTTTTGTTCCTGGATGCTGTCGGCCACATAGCGGCCTTCATCATTGTCCGTCATGGTGCGCACCAGCTTGATCTTTTCGCCTTCGGCATTATCCGTCCAAAGGTTTTTGGGTATCTGGCCTTTGTTTACTTTTATTACTTCATTGGCCACGTTTAAAATATTGCTGCTGCTGCGGTAATTCTGTTCAAGCTTTACCACTTTTACATCGTCGTAATCTTTCTGAAATTGTAAAATGTTTTCAATGGTGGCGCCGCGAAAACTGTAAATACTCTGCGCATCATCGCCCACTACGCAAATGTTTTCATTCATCGCCGCAAGTAGTTTGGTTATCTGGTACTGTACCGCATTGGTATCCTGGTACTCATCAATCATAATGTATTTAAACTTGCGCTGGTATTTGGATAATACATCAGGAAAGTCTTTTAGCAGCTCATACATTTTCAGCAGCAGGTCATCAAAATCCATGGCGCCGTTTTTAAAACAGCGGGCCGCATAAGCCGCATAAACCTGCGCAATAGCAGGGCGGTTGCTGCGCATATCTTCCTGCTGAATATAATAATCCACCGCATATTCCGCCGGACCAACCAGCGCATTTTTTGCCGATGAAATGCGACTGCCCACTACACTGGGTTTATAATGTTTATCATCTAAATTGAGTTCGTTTACTACCGTTTTTATTACGCTGCGGCTGTCTTCGGTATCGTAAATGGTAAAGCTGTTTGGGTAGCCAATACGGTGCGCTTCCGCACGCAATATGCGGGCAAACACGCTGTGAAAAGTGCCCACATATAAATTGCGTGCTTCGCTGTTGCCGAGTATTTTTTCAATACGTTCTTTCATTTCCGCCGCCGCCTTATTGGTAAAGGTTAGTGCCAGAATATTAAAAGCATCCACACCCGTTGCCATCAGGTGCGCAATACGTGTGGTAAGCACTTTTGTTTTGCCGCTGCCCGCACCTGCCACAATCATCAGCGGGCCGTTAATATGTGTAACGGCTTCCAGCTGCGGCTCGTTCAATCCCTGAAAATAATCCTGCATGGGCGCAAGTTAAGTTGATTGGTTCATTGGTTGAAAACTTGAGGAATTATGTGGAAATTTTTATGGGCCGGGCTGGGGGCTCTTTGGGCATCGTTCCTTGCGTCGCACTCTTGTACTTTTGGTTCTTGTGCGGCTTTTATTGAAGCGTAGATTGAAGCGAAGGAGAGTTTCCATACCTCAGGGTTGGTTTATAAAGCATACAATATTATTGAAAAAGCATGTAAAGAAAATTAATTAAAAGGCTACCGAAAAAAAATATTGAGACCGATTTTCCATTATTAGATTCATATTTCCTTATAAGCATTTCATAACGGTTATTTCTGAAAATCAACAGGTAATTAAAGCTTAGAGGGATAGCGAAATATAGAGTTAGAAAACTTAAAGCATTATCTAATTTTTCGCCAGGAAAAATATCAAATTTTATGTCGTAAAAAATAGAACCTACAATATGCAGTTGAATAACAGATAATATTAATCCTATATCCAGGGCCATTGCTATTGTCATATATGATAATGACATAAACTTCCAACTATCCCTATTTGCAGGGATGGATTGCATTTTCGTTATACAATCAACCCATATCTTATAATATAATTTCATAGTTGTTTCTTTACCTCGCTATTGCAAAATCCTTCTGCAAACTGACGCTTCAAACTGTAAATCTAATTATTACCAATTATAAAATGGTTCGCTCATTTCTGCTTCCATCTACACTTCGCTAAAAGCCCAATAAAGATGTACAGTAAAAGAGTGCGACCACCGCCTTGGGCGGGGCAAGCTGCAAGTAAAGCTGCACATTGATACAAATGTTGGGTACAACAGACACATTGTGTTTGCTGCAAGGCTACCTGAACGACTAAAAAAAATTGTAGATTTACATTGTGAAACAAAGATTATATATTGACACTTCTGTATTTGGTGGTTACTATGACGTAGAATTTGAGGATTTTACCATTCCTCTTTTTGAAAGAATTAAAAATGGAGAATTTACATTACTTTTTTCCAGTGTAACACAAGATGAACTTTAAAATGCACCTTTGAATGTGAGGGAATTAGTTCAACATTTGAAAGCGGAACAAACTGAATTTTTGGAAATTACTGATGAAACGGTAGAATTAGCGACTAAATATATTTCCGAAAAAGTAGTAGGTAAAACAAGTTATGCAGACTGTTTGCATATCGCCTTAGCAACAATAAATCGTGCTGACTATTTGATTAGTTGGAACTTTAAACATATCGTAAATGTTGAAAGAATTCGTGGTTATAATTCTATCAACATAAAAAATGGTTATAAGCAATTAGAAATTCGTTCACCAAGAGATTTTATAAAATATGAAGACGACTGAAAAACAATTTGACGCTGTAAAATATATGCGTCAACAAAGAGAAAAGTCAAGCGACAAGTTATCCAAAATGACTAAAACTGAAATTGTTGAATATTTCAGGAAGAAAAAATTGGAATCACAAATAAAGCCCTGTGCCTAATAAAAGTATTTGCAAAAGTTTTTTGCAGTTAACAGTGTTGTCACCATCAACCTATACTACAATAAAAGCCCAATAAAGATTTACAGTACAAGAGCGCGACGCAAGTAAAGTTGCACATTGATATAAATGTTGGGTACATAAAAATCCATTTTATCCGTATAATCTGTGTTCTATCATTTTTTTGCCAATTGTTCCGTGTATTCTACTCTTATGCTTTTTGTTTTATGTGCGGCTTTTTATTGAAGCGTAGATTGGCGCTGGAATTGTTGCGGACCTGTAATAACACCTGTAGCGGAGATGTATATATATTTTAACCACAATCTTTGTATCTTTAAAAAAAGAAATTATGGCTTACAATAAAAAGGAACTGCTTTCTTTATCTGCCCCGGAAAAATTAGCGCTTGCTGAAGAGCTTTGGGGCAGCGTGGAAGAAGCATTACTGCCAGTTACTGCAGAGGAAATTGCCTTTGCTGAAGAGCGTTTAAAAATGCATGAATCAAATCCCAAAGAAGGAGCCGGCCTGAATGAATTAAAAAAATATTTTGCTCAGAAATATGGTTTTTAAACTTGTAATAAAACCAATCGTATTTCTGGATGCAGAAGAAACTGTTGACTGGTACGAAAAAGAATCGACTGGCTTAGGAAAACGGTTTTATAATAATTTTCTAAAAGCTTTAGAAGATATTCAATTCAAACCTTTTACTTACGCTTTTATAACAAAATCTGTACGAAGGCATATCATAGATAAATTCCCTTACAAGGTTTATTATATCGTAACCAATGATACAATTTTCATTCTTGGTGTTTCGCATGCTAAAAGAAGCAATGCATTTGTAAAACGCCGGTTAAAGCTTTTATAGATATAGCTTGATTGAAAAATTGCATTTAGCTTTTTGTGGGGCCACTTACTTGCTTTGTTTATTACGTTATCAACATTTTTACGTTTATATATTCTGAAATTTTTAAAATCAAAGAATAAAATAGTAACAAGAAACTTATGGCAAGAAGAAAGAAAGCAGTTTGAATTGCTGGTTCTATTTGTATAGGCAGCAAGGCTGCACAATCAATCACCGGAAACGGTAAACAAATTAAAAAACATACTATGCCAAGAAATAATAAAATGATACTTGCGCCGGAACAAAGTAAAGAACTGCTCAACACATTAAAGACCCGTTTTGAGAAAAACATGAACCGTCATAAAGGGCTTGAATGGAATAAAGTACAGGCAAAACTGGATGCCGATACTGAAAAATTATGGTCGCTTAATGAAATGGAAAGAACAGGCGGCGAACCAGATATTGTTGGGTTTGATAAACCCACAGGAGCCTACATCTTTTACGACTGTTCTGCCGAAAGCCCTAATGGCCGCAGAAGTTTTTGTTACGATAAAGAAGCACTGGATGCAAGAAAAGAAAATAAACCAAAAGACAGTGCTATTAATATGGCTGCTGCTATGGGCATTGACATTTTATCAGAAGAGCAATACCGGGCATTGCAGCAACTGGGAAATTTTGATACAAAAACTTCAAGCTGGGTAAAAACACCTGAAGAGATTAGAAAACTTGGCGGTGCCCTTTTTTGCGACCGGCGCTATAACATGGTCTTCGTATACCACAACGGTGCAGAATCTTATTATGCCGGAAGGGCGTTTCGTGGCTCGCTATGGATGTAAATTTTGTAGAGACTGGTAAATTTAAATCTGAGCCAACGCTGGTACATTAGCTGAGCAAAGCTCCGTGCAATTACCGGCCGCTCAAGAGTGCGACGCAACAGAAGTTGCACATTGATACAACTGCCGGGCACCTAAAAAGTCTATCCAAATCTGCAAACATTGTTTTGAGCTGTAATGTTAGTGAGATAATCGCGGAAAGATTTCATCTTACATTTTTTTTTCTGGAATAACCCTAAATAAATTTATTCGTATATTCATTATTCAATTCAACCAATCAAAAGTTGTCAGAAAACCAAACAATATTGCTCATCATGATCTTAATTGCCCTTATATGAAAACTAAAAGAAGCTCCATTTTTTCATCTTTTATTTTTGCGTTTTTATTTTTGTTTTTTTCATCTGCATACACACCGTTTTCAAATCCTGTTACAGTTCCGGCAGCAGAAGATGTACTCGTTCAGCAGATTCCCGGCGACAATCAGCATATGCTAATGATGGCAAACTATTCAAAGGAAAATTTTTCCGGAGATTTTGTTACGCTTTTCGTCAACAGCCAGGGCCTGGTTTTTAAAGACGATGGAAAAGATTACGATAAAAAAAAAGGCGATGGATTGTACACTGCCTTGGTTACTGCCAACGTAAATGAATTCGTAAGAATGGCTGCCGAAAAATATGCAGCAATAAAAAAGGCCGGCGATAAACCGGTTTATTTCAACGGCCGCAGAATTGGTGAGAGCCCGGATCACGTTTTTGGTTTTGATGTTCAAAAATTCAGGGCAAATGAACCCGTTTCCATTGCAGACTTAACCCTAGACGCCGGCTCCCCCGGAGGTTCTAAAATAACCAAGCTAAGAAATAATAGCGTGGTAGTTACAGATATAGGCGTTGTGGAAGACCCTGCACGCACCTGGAACCCCTGCGAACAAAAAGGCAATATCAACGGCCCATGGACTTTTAACACCATTATGCGGCAGCTTGCTTCAACAAGCCCTACGAACATTGCTTCAGACGAGCAGGTATCTGACTTTGTAAAGAACCTTATTAATAACTGGTCCAGCGAGCAGGTAATTAACGGCGATACCGTAACGCCACGCTTAAAAGCTGAAAGTATAATTTTAACTCCATGGTTTAATAAAAGTGAGGCAGCCGGCGCACCGGCAGGGCAACTTGATATGCGGTTTGCGCCGTTTAAACTAACAGCAATAACGAACAGGTTTGATTTAAGAGCTGGCGAACGAAATGGCACAACATCAAACCCTGCTGGCGAAGCAAGATTTGTATTTTGCCTTATAAACCCAGATTGCACCGCAGCAATGGAAATGACCCTTATTCTTGAGTATGGAATTAACGTGGCCAATACCTGCCAGGCTAAACAGACCTGGGCTGTACAGTGGTATAATTTAAAAGATATGGCTATTGGAAGCAGTGAATATAACAGTGCATTGCAAGCTATTACGGATCAGTTTAGTTTGTGCGGCAACAATCCATCAAAACCAAATCAAAGCTGCCTGAACCAGCTGCGTACCAACGAGACTGTTTTAGCCGAGTCTTTAGACACTACAGAGTTCAGGGAATTTGTTTTAGATGACGCAACACATCTTTTGAAAGGCCATGCATTAGGCCAAACACCAGCCAATAAATACAACGCAAAATTAAATAACCCTGATGTTGCACGTATGGCGAAATATGTAAACGACAATGCAAAAGCCATAAAAGATGAAGTTAATACAGTTCCTGCGCTTTTCCAGGATTCATTCTTTTTAGGTGGGCGTTCCTCTATTACCGGCCCGGCCGTAGGGCTTCCGCCAAATGTTTATTACTGGGACGGCGGCGGTGTAAAAGGAGATGCTGCTTTTATAAGGAACAATAATGCCAGGGAGCGGTTTTCAATAAATACCTGTAATGGTTGCCATGCCGGTGAATCGCAAACAAATTTAACGCATATTGATCCAGTATTTTTTGGCACGCAGGCCACCCTCTCCGGTTATTTATCAGGAAGAGCAGGGCGCGGCGGGGCTATCGATTTTGACAATGATCCCAACAACGATGAAATAGCAATACTCGATCCTGCATTGAGGCCCGCAGGTAATCCGGCAACTGTTACTTTTAATGATATAAGCCGAAGGGCGCACGACCTCAAGCTATTTGTTGAAACACCCTGCGGATCTCCGCTAGGCATAAGTGCAGCGTTGTTGTTTCACCCATTAAATTCTGTACATTAACAGGCAGTTTTTTACAAATTTTCTTTGGGCGGCTTTGCTTGCAGCTTGCCCCGCCAAGGCGCATATGCGTCAAGCTAAGGAATACATTTATTGACCCAACAGCATTGCTACTATTCAGCTTTCGTTGCGTCGCACGCTTGTACTGTTGGTTCCCTCTGCAACTTTCACGAATCAGCCACTTATCTCTTTGCAAATGAAAGATAAGATTATTCGGCAACGCATTAATATTGAAACCCTATTACTAAATCCTTATTGCAAGACAACCTAAAACCATTACTGGTAAACACTTTCAGTGATTTTTAACAAAAATCAGCTTGACGCATATGCGCCAAGGCGGTGGTCGCACGCTAGTACGCTCGGATATTTTTTTGAGCTTTTACAAAAGGAAAGCCTGCAGGAGTTTTACCAATTATATTTTCAACTCCCCTTCTCCAAAGATTTGTTGTTCATCTCTGTCTTCCATTGGTAGCTTTCGGATAAACTCATCATAACCTTCTTCATCATCATGATTGCTGTAAACGCCGTAAGCATCTAAACTGTAACCGATTAATCCATCATTGGCTTCAATCAAATAAATAATAGAAGAGTCTGACGGACTTGATTCATCACCTTCAAAGCGGTAAGTTTTTATGATTTTCAGTTCTTCTGGCTTATATACTTTGCCCTTACCTGCCGTAAAACCTTCCGGAGTCATTTTAAATTCATTATCCTGTTTGCTTACCCTCAATTTTTCTAAAATAGAAAGCAGAGAGGTCATCGTGACTGGTGTTTGCATAATTATTTTTTTTGATTCAATGTCTTATTAGTTAAACAAAATAGATGCCCGAAATTGATAAGGATAGTCGTGTTCATTCTTAAAAATATCTGGCATCATATTTAAAGTTAGTTGTACAGAGATGTTGTGAAAATTTTAATTAAAGAATATATTTTTTAAACAAAAAAACATTATGTCAATTAGCCTGATAGAAACGATTCAGAAGAATTTGGGATATCCTGAAATAAAAAAAATAGATCCAAATACAGATCATGCGCAATTAGCGGGGAACGGGTTTACTGAATACAATTTAGGACAGGCCGCTATCCCTGCCATATTATTGTCTATGTGCAAGTATACCCAGAAAGATATTGGGGCAAAAGAAGTTCTATGTGGAGATATATCCACAGACTGGTTGCATTTATTGCTCGGTAAGAAACGGGATGAAGCGATTGGGCAAATTGCCGCGTATGCAGCAACTTCCGACGAAGCAGCCTCGGGTAAAATGCAAGCTATTGCGGTTGAAGCGGTAAATGTTATCAGAAAGTCTGATCCGCTTACATTAAACGATGTAAAGCTTTTACTTGCTAACGAAAAAAATAACATCCTGCTTTATTTGCCACCGGCTTTGCATTTTGGATTTTTACTTGAAGATAATGCCCTTGACGACAATACACATAAAATGGAAGGTCCAGTATCGAGTCTTGTGAATGCAATAGGAAATCTTTTTTCTGGCGGGGAAAGAGAAGAAGAAGAAGAAAAAAACAAAAGAGAATCCCATTTTTAATTGCTTTCGCAGTTGTTGATGTACCCGCCAACGACCTTCGCTAAAATAAAAGTTCAATAAGGTTCTTCAGTACAAGAGTGCGACGCAAGTAAAGTTGCCTAACGATTCAACTGCGGGATGCATAAAAAATATATATCATCTGATCTATCCGTGTCATCCGAGTTCCCTCATTCTCCACGGGAAATTAATTAAAGTTCTAAATACCTTTATCAGTAAATTGTTTGCTTATTGAAACAATCTACTGCCATGAAAAAATATATATACTTTTTATTCTTTGTTTGCTGTTTTGCTAATGCACAATCGCAACCAATTGCCGGCGATGTCGTCAATAAACAATGGGCTGCCAACTGGATTGTTGTTCCCGGCACGCCGCTTCACGATTATGGTGTATACCATTTTAGAAAAAGTTTTCCACTGGATCAAAAACCTGCGCAGTTTATCATTCATGTTTCAGGAGATAACCGCTATAAATTATTTGTAAACGGCACGATGGTTTCGTTTGGCCCGGCACGTGGTGATATTTATTACTGGAATTTTGAAACAGTTGATATTGCGCCCTACCTACAGCAGGGTAACAATACTTTAGCCGCTGTTGTATGGAATTTTGGCGAGGAAAGACAGGAAGCGCAAATCTCTTATCAAACCGCTTTTATACTGCAGGGAAATAGCGATAAAGAAAAAATGGTGAACACAGACAAGTCATGGCTTTGTATGCAAAACAGTGCTTACACTCCGCTTACACCGCTGCTTGTTTACAGTTATTATGCCGCAGGGCCAACTGAAAAAATTGACTACCACAGCTACCCAACCGGCTGGATGCAAAACGATTATAACGATGCAGCGTGGAAACATGCACAGCAGCTTTTTAACGGCTTGCCAAAAGGCGTACTTAACTGGACGCTTGGCTGGATGCTGGTGCCACGTAATATTCCGCAAATGGAAATTACCGAACAGCGTTTGCAGAAAATACGTTTCTCAAATGGCATAACAATAGCAGACGATTTTTTAAAAGGTAATAAAAATTTTACTGTTCCGGCAAATACTAAAGTAAGTGTGCTGGTTGATCAAAGTTTTTTAACTACGGCATACCCCGTGTTTAAATTCAGCAATGGCAACAATGCAAAAATTAATCTTTCTTATGCTGAAGGATTGTATAAAGATGAAGGAACCGCGACTGACTGGCGGGAACAAAATCAAAAAGGCAACCGCGATGAAATTGAAGGGAAAAGGTTTGTTGGTTTAACGGATGAACTAATTTCAAACGGCAGCAATGATCAGATTTTTACCGCATTAATGTGGCGCACTTACCGTTATCTTAAACTTGATATTGAAACTAAAGAGGAGCCACTTACCGTAAAAGACCTGTATGGTTTATACGAAGGTTATCCCTTTAAAATGAATGCTGGTTTTGAAAGCGATGATCCCAATCTTTCAAAAATTTTAGAAACGGGCTGGCGCACTGCAAGGCTCGATGCGCATGAAACTTATATGGATTGCCCCTATTACGAGCAGTTGCAATATGTGGGCGATACACGCATACAGGCCCTCGTCTCTTTATACAACAGTGGCGATGACCGCCTGATGCGCAATGCCATTGAACAGGTACGAAACTCCCTGATGCCCGAAGGCATTACCCTCAGCCGTTACCCTACTGCGCATCCGCAAGAGATACCCACTTTTTCTTTAATATGGATTGCCATGCTGCACGATTATTACAGGTACCGCGGCGATGAAGATTTTATTCGCAAGCAACTGCCTGTGGCAAGAATGGTGCTCCAGTTTTTTAACCAGTTTCAGCAAAACGACGGCAGCCTTAAAAATGTTCCTTACTGGGATTTTACCGATTGGGTCGATGATAAAGGATGGTACGGTGGTGTTGCGCCCATCAGCGGCGATGGTACGTCTGCGGCACTCGACTTTCAGTTACTCATGGCTTATGAAACAGCCGCTTCACTCGAGAAGCAGGTGGGCATGCAATCATTCGCTGATATTTATACAAAAAATGTGGCACAGCTAAAGCAAAGTATTGTTACCAATTACTGGAGCAACGGTAGAAAAATGTTCAGTGATACCAAAGAGAAATCTTTATACTCGCAGCACTGCAATTCACTCGCAATACTTACTGATGTTGTTACTGGCCCAGCTGCAACATCGCTTGCAAAGAAGATGCTTACCGATACCGGCATTAGCAAAGCCACCGTTTATTTTCGTTATTACCTGCACCGCGCAATGGCGAAAGCAGGTTTGGGAAACCAGTATCTTCAAATGCTCGATAAGTGGAAAGAGAACCTCGCCATGGGCCTTACCACCTGGGCCGAAATGGACGATGTAAACCGTTCCCGTTCCGATTGTCACGCCTGGGGAAGCAGCCCCAATATTGAGTTGTACCGAATTGTGCTGGGTATTGATAGTGATGCACCCGGCTTTAGTAAAATAAAAATTGAACCACATCTTGGCAGCCTAAAAAATGCCTCCGGTTTTATGCCGCACCCCAAAGGAAAGATTGCTGTTCAATACACACAGGATGCAAACGGAAAGTGGAAAATCAATATTCAATTACCGGCAACTATTACCGGCACATTCATCTGGAACGGCATGGCACATCCACTGCATGATGGCAATAATAATTTTATGTTATAAGAAATTTTTGAGCCCGGCAGATGGAATAATATTGAGCTTTACTTGCGTCGCACTCTTGTGCTGTAGGTTCTATGCGCGGCTTTTACCGAAGCTTAGATTGAAGCGAAGGATGTTGGTGACAACACGAACATCGGTGGACACCACCAACATTGGCGGACACTTCGGCTAAAGCCCAAAGACTGGTTTTCTTTAACCCAGGCTTTAAAGCCTGGGTTATAAACAAGCAAATTATATTTCAGCTTTAGCCAAAGAGTCTTCACTGGAATAACAGAAGATCTGATTTAACTTCAGTTATTATAAAAGCTCCTTAGAATTTGCATCGGCATAAGAGAGCGGCAACCGCCTAGGCGCGGCAAGCTGCAAAATCCGATGCTATGAAAAACTATTGGCTTGGTTCAAAATAATTCAAAACTATCAGAGCCGCTCAAACCGGAATCCTTTGCTGCTGAAATATTCAAGCACTTTGGGCAACGCATAGCTCATACAATCCCAGGCTTTAGTGCTGTCGTGGAAAACAACAATATCGCCTGCCTTTGCATTAAGTATTACATTTTGCAGGCATTTTTGAGGGGAAAGTTTTACATCAAAATCGCCGCTTAAAATCGTCCACATAATAATCTGAAAATTGGAACTGCGGGGTTTAAGGTTAGAGGTTTCGCTAACAGCGGCACACAATATTTTCTGCTGAAATTTTGTAATTCTTCCATAAGGCGGGCGGAACAGATTACTATCAATATATTTTGCAGCTTCAAAGATATTATCGAGATATGTTTTATCGTCGGTCTTCCATCCGTTGAGGTGATTGAATGTATGGTTGCCCACGCGGTGCCCTTCTTCCAGAATACGCTGGTATATTTCAGGATGTTCCAGCACATTTTTTCCTATGCAGAAAAAAGTTGCCTTTGCATGGTACTGTTTTAAAATATCCAGAACAAATGGAGTGGCAGTTGGGTGTGGGCCATCATCAAAAGTAAGGTACAGAACCTTTTCTCCGGTTGCCTTTTGCCAAACCATTGAAGGGCCTAATTTTTTAAATATCCACGGTGCTTTTACTGTGTAGAACATAAGTCGAAAAATAGAAGAAACATTATTTTAAAAAGCTGTCTGCCATTTGTTAGCCACCCTGCAATTGAAGCTGCAGTCGCCCGTTGATATAACGATGAACGGATTGCGACGCAAGGAACGATGCCATGAAATTATTAGTTGGTATCATTCCTTTAAATTTTTCACTTCGAGCACAATTACCTGATCCAATTCATCGCTGCTACGGCTTATTGTATTAACGGTAAGTGTTGCATTATTAAGCTGCGCTTTAACTGCTGATTTATCTTTTAGCAAATATGCCCTGGTAATATTTTTGAAAGGAAAATTTTCCAGCGTTACAGATATTGCGTTATGATCTAAAACATGTACAAAAACTTTGCCTTCTTTTTGTGTTATGCAACCCCAGCTCTGCGGACGGAGATATCCGGCTTTGGTATTGTAAATACTTTCGCCATAAGTCTTTAGCCAGGCGCCCATCCAGCCGAGTCTTTCAAGAAACTCAGGCTGTATTTTACCATTGGGCATTGGCCCGATATTCAATAAAAAATTTACTCCGAGACCGCTTGCCTTTACCAGATAATGTAGCAGTTCTTCGTGCGTTTTATATGTGGTATCAGTAATATTAAAACCCCATGATCCGTTGATTGTTTCGCAGGTTTCAAGCGGCAACTGGTCTGATGGTTTTTGAAAGGTTAATCCTGATTTGTTTTCGCCCGGCAGGTCTTTTTCAAACATCTGGAAGTCTTCGCCGGGGAATGGTGTTAGATGGTGGTTGTTGCCTATCAGGCACTGGGGCTGTAGTTTATGTATCAGGCCATAGATCTCATCGTACTTCCAGTCGATCCTTGCACTTCGGTCGGCTGCTCCTTCCGGTGCTGTCTGATCCCAATGACCATCAAACCAGATACCTGCAATTTCTCCATAGTTGGTAAGCAGTTCTGTTAACTGGTTTTTCATGAACTGTAGATAGCCAGCATAATCACCTTTACCAGTGCGGCCCGTGCCTTGCCCGGTGCGACCTGTTTCTCTTGGATAATCATCCCTACGCCAGTCAAGTAAGGAATAGTAGAGAAATAATTTAATGCCTTGCTTATGGCATTCATCGGCTATCTGCTTCACAATATCTTTATGATACGGCGTGTTCATGATATTAAAATCAGAATACTTTGTATCGAACATGCTAAAGCCATCATGGTGGCGTGTTATAAGGGTTATGTATTGCATACCTGCATCTTTTGCCATGCTTACCCATTGATGGGCATCAAAACCAATGGGGTTGAAAAAGTCCATTAAACGGGTGTAATTTTTTACGGAAATATTCCGGTTATTCATAACCCACTCCCCATCGCCGGGAATACTGAACGGTCCCCAGTGCACAAACAAACCAAATTTTGCACCGGCAAACCATTCTCTTGCCTGCAGATTAGACGCCGCCGGCATATATCCAGGTTGGGCAAACGTCTGAAAGCTTAAAAACAATGCAAATAGAAAAGCATATTTTTTCATACTATTGGTTTATTGCGCTAAAGTTATTAAGAGTTGATCACAATAATCAGGAGCAGTTTTTTTATTGTGGTAATTACACTTGAGTCAGGATGGTTCAGTTAATCGGGATAGGCGATCAGCCGTATTAAACGTGCGTTAGTAGAGTAAATTCTTCCGTTTGTTGAAAGATACAATTGCTGCATGGCTTCTGTCTCCAGAAATTTATCAAGAAACGTTTTTATCGTTTCTTTTGAAACACTTGCCGGGCTGTCGTTTGCGTGTAAACTGCGCATCCAACTTTTGAGCATCACATTAAAAGAGGCGATACAAAGATCAGTGCTTCCAAACAATTCGCAGTTAATGATGCGGGTGCCGGTTATTGCAACAAAGCCGGCATAAAGACTATCACTTTCCATCATTTTTCTTTTGAATAAATGCATGCACGAAGTATCAATCTTCGAACTGTCTTTAAACAGGTCAATATAGGCACCGCTTTCTGTACTCACATTATTTTCGATCAGTTGTTTATCTATTTCTTTCCAAACTTTATTTTGTTTCTGTGTAACATCAATCTGCTTGCGCAATGCAGCATCTGTGCTGCCGCCATAACGGAAAGATCTGAACTTTCTATTCCATCTCCCCTTCTCAATACAAAAAACAGGTAGAGAAGTTTCCTCACTACCCGGCGGAATAAGTGTTGTGGTTGCAAAGGCCCTATCCTGCATGCCGCCTGCCACAATTTCGCCGCTATTTACAAGAATGTTTTTCTTCGAATGATTTTTAACTTCCAGCAAACCCACATCGTCGCCGCCGGGTGTATTGGTTTCTTTCACCGAAATTTTGCCTTCGCGCAGCGCCTGTTCAAAACTAATAATGCCGGCTTTGGTAATACCGTTTGCGGCCTGTCCCGAATCTTTAAAACGCACCGGAATTAACTGAAGTTTTCCGCAGGTCCACGGCGAATCGTATTGCACGGCAAGATTGGTGTAAGTGAGTTGTGCAGTGGATTTGCCTGCTAAAAAAGCCAGACAAACAAAAATGAATACATATTTTAAATACAATTTTTTTGGGGCGGGCAAAAGAAGTTTTTCATGGCATCGTCTCTTGCGTCGCACACTTGTACGGTAGTAATTTATTTCAGCATTGAGCGAAGTGGTTAACCGCATAAAAATTGTTATACTATCCATTTTTGGGTTAAGCAATTTCTTTAAGATGGAACGTAAACGAAGCTACATTAGTATTTTAAAATAAACGAAAAGGTAATTAGCTGGACAAACGCATCCAATTTCTTCGAAGCCTGAAAGGCTGGTATTATTATAGAAAAGATAATTTTTAAATAAACCAAATCCGAAGAGATGAAATGTCATCCCTTCGGGATTTTAAAAAACCGGATGAAATATTTTTCTATAATCATTTCATCCCTTCGGGATTGAAAAAAAATCTTTCGCAGTAGTTTGGTTGATTTTGGTCAGGCGACCAATAGGAAAATCCACAATCTTCCCTTCGATAAAAGCTCCATAGAATATCCGAGCGTACAAGAGTGCGACGCAAGGAACGATCAGTAAAAATCCAATGCCTGGCTCAAAAAAATATTTCTTTAAAAAGATGTTTTTAAAGAAATTACAAAATTGCGTCCCGCTGCCGAAAAACCACTGGCGAAATAGCGGTAATTGGTGTCCAGGATATTTTCAACGAGTAGCTGTAAAGTTGCGGTTTTGCCCAGATTAATTGCACCCCGTATGTTCATGGTAATCCATGATGGCATGCCATCTGGCGTAGCATATTGCTCATTGTCTTCGCCGCTGGGGCTAAAGTCTTCAATATGCTTCCAGCCATTAAAGATGCTGTAGATTTCTGCGTTGAATTTTTTACCGTTGTGCTTTACTGATAGGCGGCCAAATGTGGGTGGAATATGATCCAATGGCTCAGACGTTCCGGCATTGCTGTAAGTGCCGTGTGTATAGGTAAAAACGCCGTCGATAATGGTATTTTTTGCAAATGTGTAAGCGGCGTTTACACTAAATCCATAAACGGTTGCCTTTGCTTTATTCTGGTTGGCATAAACGGCGCTTACTACACCATTGTAGTTTATGTTGTCTTGTCCATTGAACTGGAACTTATCGGTTACAATAGCATTGCGGAACCAGGTGTAAAACAGGGAACCACCCAAATTGAAATTATCGGCATATTTATTAAAGTTGATTTCAGCATTGTAAGTATACTCTGGCTTAAGATCTGCATTGGGTACAATTACTGAGCCTGTTTGGGTTTCAAATACTTTGGCGAGGTCATCGACATTCGGGGCACGAAAGCCGCTGCTCAGCACAAGTGCAAGGCGTAGATCCTTTGGCGATGCATAAACCAATCCGAGATTGCCTGTTACCGCAATATTATTTTGCTTTGCTCTTGTAAAAGGTAGGTGCAGCAAAGTGGTATCTGCAAAAGTTGCATCCAGATTTACCTGGTTCAGGCGCAGACCGTCGTTGAGCGTAAGTACATCGCTAATCTTATAGGTGTGCTGGGCATAGAGTGCATTAAAACTCATAGAAGTTGGCCCATTGGCATACCGTGTAGTAATGCGGCTTACTGCATTGGTAACAATGTCTCTGCGTTCGGAAGTTGATTTTACAAAATCTGTGTAGCTTTCAATACCAAGGTGAAGTTCGTTTTTTTCGCTGTAATGTTTTACATCGGCAGTTGCCCCGAAAACTTGCACCTGTTCCCATCTGGAGTCTCTGTTATTGCTTTTAAATTTCCGGCTGTTGCGGCTTTCATCTAAATGCTGGTAGTTGGCAGTGATTGACACATCGCTGAAAAAGCCATCCAATTTACCGGCATTGAAATGGTAGGCTACCATATTTCTTGTTTGCGGACCATAATACCATTCAGCAAAAGCCGGCTTGCCGGAACTGGCCTCGGATAAACGGTCGTAACGGGGAATATCATTGGTGTTTGAGAACTGAAGATTTAAAATATGCGTAATGTTTGATTTGGGCTGATATAAAAATTTCTGTGTTACATCAACTTGCTTATAGCCGGAAACCACCTGCTTATCAGGATCGGGATTAACAATGGCGCTGTCGGTGTTGCCAATCCGTTCTACAATAAACGTTTTTTTACCAAAATCGGGGTACTTGCTGTTACGTTTAGATCCCTGCACCATATCTCCAAAAGATCCAAAAGTTACAGAGGTTAAGGAAGCCCATTGCTTGCCACCAATATTCATGGTAAGATTGCCCCGGGCTTCTTCGTTGGCAGTTGCGTACCGCAAAGTAGCATCGCCTTTCACTTCTGTTTTGCCGGTGGTGGAAAGAACGGGTTTTCTTGTAAACATATTTACGACTCCTCCTAGAGCATCGCTGCCATAGAGGGTGGAAGAGGGGCCGTATAAAACTTCTATCCTGTCTAATACCATATTGTCTACCGTAATAATATTTTGCAGGTGGCCCGCACGGTAAATGGCATTGTTCATTCGAACGCCATCTACCATTAACAGTACACGGCTTGCCTCGAAGCCTCTTATTACCGGACTTCCGCCGCCCTGCTGACTTTTTTGTACAAATACATTTCCTGAATTAATAAGTACATCAGCTGTATTTGGCTGCATGCGCAATGCGGTTTTATTTTTAATTACCTGTACAAACTGCGCTACAGTTTTGGCACTCTCGGGAAATTTATTAGCATATACAATTACTTCGCTAAGCTTAGCCGGGTCGCGTTGCAGCGTGTCTGTTGCTGTTTCATTGGCTTCCTGGGCGTGTAGTGTAAGTTGAGAAGTTACCAATGAAATGATTGCGAATATTATTTTCTTCATAATAATAGTTGTGTAAAATAAATTAAGATCATTGCAGTTTGTGCTGCGTTGTTTTAGAAATAATTTTTGAGCTGAACTTGGGTGCTGCTATTAGGCTTTACTTGCGTCGCACACTTGTACGGCATAACTCAATTGAGCATGGTTTGTACATCTTTTTAACAAAGGGGGCAAGCTGTGCAGCATAGTAAATAATTCAATTAATGTGCGGGAAGCATATCAATTGAACTGCAATAAATTACAGTTGGTTTATTGGTAAAACCGTGTTGGTAAAAATTAAAATCTATGCTTTTGGCGGTGGGCTAAGTATTTCAAGAGAAAGACAACATAAGCGGTCCGGTATCAATACATGTTGCTTCTTGCAAAGGGATAAAACCGGCATTTTTATCATCCAGTTTTGTTTTGGTAAAGCGAGAACGTTATTAAAAACCTGTGATAAAATATTTTGTGTTGTTGCATCGGCTTCCTCATCTTCTTTGGATTGTAGCTTATCTAAAATTGAGCGCTCCTTCTCATCGAACAAACCTTTTACCGTTATCGTGCCATCGTTATTTACGGTAAGTTCCTTTACATCAAAAAGGGCTCCTTCTAATTGCATTTCATAGCCATCGGTTGTCCATTTAAACTGCGATGATTGCAGGTTGCTGATTGTTACAAGCTGTTCCTGGCCGAGCATTTTTTTCATGTACCATTTGGCATAGAATTGTTGTAGCTGTAGAATGTTGCCGGAAAAGACGGCCATTGAAACAGCAAACAGCAACAATAAAGTTGATATGTTTTTAAAACGAAACATAATAACGGCTAAGTAACAAATGTTTAAGCAAATTTGGTGAACCGGAGGGAAAATAAATTTAAAAAGCCACCTGTTGCATAGTAACGTGAAAGTTATTTTTAACGCGATGCATTTATGCCCGGTTTTGTTATATCAGTAAAAGAGTGCGACGCAACAGACGATGCCATAAAAAACTTAGCCGGGCTACTGAAAATGTATTTAAATTTTAAAACGACCCGGCTGCCTGTATTTTTTAAAAAGGCTTACCTGTAAAAACCTTTGATTCTTTTATGGCTTCATTAATAGATCGCCTGTCATTTCTTTTGGTATGGGAAGACCCAATACGTTTAAAATGGTTGGGGCAAGATCGCCTAATTTGCCGGGTAAAAGCGAGCCATTCCAATGGTTGTCTATTACAAAAAAGGGAACGAGATTAAGTGTATGTGCGGTGTTGGGCGAACCATCCTCGTTTATTAAATAATCTGCATTACCATGATCGGCTGTTAGAAAAATAGTATAATCATGTTTGAGTGCCGTGGTAACAATGCGCTCTACACAATGGTCCACAGTTTCTACGGCTTTTATTACAGCGTTCCAAACACCTGTATGCCCAACCATATCTGCATTTGCGTAATTGAGGCAGATAAAGTCTGCTGTTTCGTTTTCAATTTCGGGGAGCAGTTTATCAGTAAGTTCAACAGCACTCATTTCGGGCTTTAAATCGTAGGTGGCTACTTTTGGTGATTGAGCCATTATCCTGGATTCACCTTCGAAAGGAATTTCCCTTCCGCCGCTGAAGAAGAAAGTGACGTGGGGGTATTTTTCGGTTTCAGCAGCACGAATCTGTTTCTTGCCGTTGGCTGCAACTACCTCGCCAAGTGTATTATTAAGGTTATCGTTATCGAAAATTATATGTACGTTTTTGAAGCTTTTATCATAGTCCGTCATCGTTGTGTAATGCAACTGTAACGTTTGCATACCAAACTCAGGCATGTCTTGCTGTGTTAATACCTGTGTAATTTCGCGGCAGCGGTCTGTACGAAAATTGAAACAGATGACTGCATCACCATCTTTGATACTTGTATTTTCTATTGAAGCGTTTATGATGGGTTTTATAAATTCGTCTGTTACACCGGCAGCATAAGATTGTTCAACTGCCGAAAATAAATTGTTGCTTTTCTCACCAACAGCATTTACCATGGCATCGTAGGCAAGTTTTATACGTTCCCATCTTTTGTCTCTGTCCATTGCAAAGTACCTGCCGGTGATTGTTGCTATAGCGCCAACAGAGTCGTTGAGGTGATTTTGCAGACTGGTAAGAAAACCAAGCCCACTTTTAGGATCAGTATCTCTGCCATCGGTAAAGGCATGGATCAGTACATCTTTTAACCCCTCATTTTTACAGATGTCGCATATAGCTTTTACATGACTCGTATGGCTGTGAACCCCGCCATCGCTTACCAGGCCCAGAAGGTGTAAAGTTTTTGAATTTTTTTTTGCAAAACTTATTGCACTTAGCAGTTCTTTATTTTTTGCAAGCGAACCATCCCTTACCGCTACATTAATACGTTGCAGCTCCTGATAAACTATTCGCCCCGCACCAAGGTTTAAGTGACCAACTTCACTATTGCCCATTTGCCCTTCGGGTAAACCTACTGCTTCGCCACATGTTACCAGGGTTGAGTTTGGGTATTTGCCGTAAAGTGAATTAACAAATGGAACATTGGCATGTTGAATCGCATCGGACGATTTTACTTTTCCGAGACCCCACCCATCCATTATTATCAGAATTACTTTCTTGTTTTTCATGGGTTAAAGCTACATAAATTTAGCAATTTTTAGGAACAGCCTATTTTTACCGGAGTTCAAAATTTTCAAATTGGCATAGTTTTGGACATTTGGGTGGTATAAATTTATTGACATGAAAAAGATTATGGTTTTGGTGGGTTTGGTTGTTGGTTTAAGTGCTTATCAGACCGTTGCAGACAGTGAGAATATTGTAAATGCTTTAAAACAGGGCAATGCCTCACAATTAAGTAATTATTTTGATAATTTCATTGATTTGAAACTTCCTGAGAAGGACGAAATTAAGAATGTGGGTAGAACACAGGCCGGTATTACTGTTAAAAGCTTTTTTGAAGATAATAACGTAAAAGGATTTGATCTTACCTCCCAGCGCGAAATGGGTGGAACCAAATACATTTCAGGAAAACTTCAGGGTGGAACTAAAGACTACAATATTACGCTGCTGATGAAGGTTAAAGCTGATAAATTATCAATCGTTACGATAAGGGTTAATTAGGTTTCTTTTGAAGATTCCTGATTTTATTTCAATTACTTTCCGGGTAATTTATAGTCAGCAGATTTCTGCTGACTATTTTTATTTAATCCAGTGAGTCTTTTTACCATGATAGAAAGCTCTTTTCCTTTAAATGGTTTGGTAATAAAATCATTCGCCCCCAATGATAACGCCTCTAATACAGTAGCTTCCTGATCAATTGCAGATATTACAAGAATTGGAATTTTAGAGCCCGACGTTCGAACAATGCCAATTAACTCGAGACCAGAAGTAAAGGGCATGAGAATGTCAGTAATTATAAGTTCGGGGTTAAATGTTTCTAATTCTAACAAGGCATCTCTTGCGTCTGTATGTGCGCTAACTGCGTAATCATCTTTTTTTAACTGGTGCTTGATTACCGATAACATTACCGGGTCATCTTCTACAATCAAAACTTTCATTTGGGACAAGAATTTTATTGCTGATTTTTATCAAATATCGCTCTATTAAGGCATTTTATGAAGGTATACATTCCTTATCTAATCCACCACTTTAACGTTTTGACTTATTTTTAACCGGTTATATGACTTCAATTCTACTATTTTTGTTGCCAATGTTTGAAACTACAACAAATTAATTATCAAAAGCTGCATAATGAAGAAAATATTGCTGGCAGTAATCAGTATTTCGGTGTTTATGGTTGCTAATGCACAGACGAAAGATAGTAAAAAAATAACTGATTGGAGTAAGGTAGATCTTAGTAACAGGGCAAACGACCATTTTATGATTCAGTATGGCTTAAGTGGTTGGTCAGGAGCTCCGGACAGCGCAAAACCATCTGGTTTTTCGCGGCATCTTAATTTCTATTTCATGTATGATAAACCTTTTAAATCCAATCCACATTATAGTGCAGGTATTGGTTTAGGTTTAGGCGGTACGAGTATGTTTTTTGAGAATACTAAAATAGATCTCAAAAGCACGGGTACAACATTACCGTTTACTGATGTAAGTTCAACAGATCATTTTAAAAAATATAAGCTCTCAACGCTGTTTCTTGAAGTTCCTTTAGAATTAAGGTATGCAACAAACCCGGTAACACCAGACAAAGGTTTTAAAGCAGCTATCGGATTAAAAGGTGGAACGCTATTGAAAGCCTATACTAAAGGAAAGAATTTAGTAAATGCAACAGGAACAACCTTGTATGGTGATAAGTTTATTGCTAAAGAGCAGGATAAGCATTTGCTTAATTCAACCCACTTTGCCGCTACTTTTAGATTTGGTTATGGCAATATCACTCTAGATGGATCATATCAGTTGAGTCCCTTTATTAAAACAGGTGCAGGTCCAAAAATTTTCCCATATTCAATTGGCTTAACACTTAGTGGCCTGTAATAAAAAGGAAGTCCCTGAAAAAAATTAATTGAGCCGATATGTATTTTGCACAGGGAAAAATTATGGTTCAAAACGGATAGACTTATTAAAAAAATATTACATTTTCCTGAGGCCTTCGTTTTATTCCGGAGGCCATTTTTATGATACCATATTATATTTACAAAAATTGTATCTAGTTGATTGAGAAAACACACAAAATTAAAAGCGAAGAACAGGCTGTATTAATAGGTCTTGTTCAAGGTGAACAAACTCATGAACAGGTTCAGGAATATCTTGATGAACTTGCTTTTCTTGCCGAAACTGCAGGTGCTGTTGCAGGTAAAAGATTCACTCAAAAATTAAAACATCCCGACAGCCGCACTTTTGTAGGCAAAGGAAAACTGGAAGAAATAAAGAAGTACATTCAAAGTAAACCTGTTGATGTTGTTATTTTCGATGATGAACTAACCGGTTCTCAAATATTAAATATAGAGAAGGAACTGAATGTAAAAACCATTGACCGCAGCGATCTTATACTCGATATTTTTGCACGCCGTGCCCGAACCGCCCAGGCAAAAGTTCAGGTAGAGCTGGCGCAATACCAGTATTTGTTGCCCAGGCTTAAGGGTATGTGGAGCCATTTGGAAAGACAGGGTGGCGGAATCGGTTCCCGCGGACCTGGCGAAACCGAAATTGAAACCGACCGAAGAATTGTAAAAGATAAAATTTCACTCCTGCGCAAGCGCCTCGATGAAATAGACCGGCAATCCGCCACACAGCGCAAAGATCGCGGCGAATTTATCCGCATAGCCCTTGTGGGTTACACCAACGTAGGTAAGAGTACCATCATGAACCTGCTAAGTAAAAGTGATGTTTTTTCAGAGAATAAATTGTTCGCCACGCTTGATACTACCACCCGAAAAGTAGTTTTTGAAAGCACACCCTTCCTTCTTAGCGATACGGTTGGTTTTATACGTAAGTTGCCCCACCACCTGATAGAAAGTTTTAAAAGCACTTTAGACGAAGTACGCGAAGCCGATATGCTGTTGCATGTGGTAGATATTTCGCACCCTCAATACGAGGAGCAGATTGGTGTGGTAAACAAAACACTACAAGAGTTAAACGCATTCGACAAACCAGTGCTCACCATCTTTAATAAAATGGACTTATACGAAGAAAAAAATATTGACGACTGGCTGGAACCCGAGGTGAAAGATGATGTGCTAAGGGAGCTACGCGAAAACTGGGAACACACCACGCAAGGTAACTGCATTTTTATTTCTGCCACCGAGCGCACCAACCTCGAGGGCCTGCGCAATACTATCCTTACAAAAGTAAAAGAATTGTATAGGATACGCTATCCCTACAAGACAGCTTTTTTTTTCTAACAGGCAGCTTAGAATAGGGCAGTCTTAAATGCTGTGTTATTTTTTTTGAACCCGGCTTCGCTTAAATAGCATCGTCTGTTGCGTCGCACACTTGTACTATAAATCTTTTTTGGGCAACTATAGCCGGCATCGTAAAACAAGATTAGGCAGAAGGCAAATTACAGCATTCTAAATCTGGAATTATTTGGCAATGCAAATAATTAGCAGCGTGGCAAATGCCCAATATTGAACAAAGCGTAAAAGAGTGCGACGCAACCGGGCTTAATAGTAGCAATGCCGCCCGGTACATAAAAAATTTCAACACACTATGCCACTTAAAATGCTGATCAAACTGCTGCAACGATGAAAGAAAACAAATATCTATGGTTTAAAATAGCAGATGCGGTGAGCGAACTGCAGTTTGGTGGCAACAGCCTTGCAATAGTGGTGGTAAACGGAAAAAAAATTACGCTTACAAAACATAATGGTCTGCTGAAGGCCTGTGCATATGCCTGTCCGCATTCAGGCGGTATTCTTGCCGATGGTTATTTGGATGGGCTGGGGAATATCGTTTGCCCGTTGCACGGATATAAGTTTAGTGTAGAAAATGGCCGCAATATTACCGGCGAAGGCTATTTTTTAAAAACCTACCGTATAGAAGAGCGAATAGAGGGCATTTTTGTTGGTTTTCAAGAAAAAGAAATCTTCAATTTTTAAGAAAGTTGAAATTTTTGCTTAAAGGATTTGGGTACCAAGCAAAATCTCCTATTTTTGCACCCCGCTTTAGAAATATAGCGGATAAACTCCCGAATAGCTCAGTTGGTTAGAGCATCTGACTGTTAATCAGAGGGTCACTGGTTCAAGTCCAGTTTCGGGAGCTTAAAAATCAGGCACTTAGAACATATTAGTTTTAGGTGCTTTTTTATTTGCACAAACCTAAATTGGTTTTTCTTGTTTGCCGTTGTTTCAAAAACCTTTTCGAGCGTAATACATTAATGTTTTACAGGGGATACTTTAATCTCTTCGCCAGCGTGTCTTTTGTACAAGATTTAAAAATATAAAAACAATAATAACAGCACCACAGCAATAAATAAAAATAAAAGGATATCTAACGGATATGCTCATAAAATTATTTGGCTGAAGTGTTACCGTTTGAACGAAGGAATCGGTGCTTCGTTGCTGAGTATCAATATGGCCCGATGCTTTGATAAGTCCGGAAAAGCCATTGTTGCAGTTAACAGCAACATCCTTACGTGTTTCTACCGCACGCATTCGTGCATTTTGAAAATGAAGATCAGTAATATAAGTATTATTGAACCAGCCATCATTACTCATATTTAATAAAAACTGTGCGCCTTGCTTTACCATTAAGGCAGCAGATTGTGGCACGGTAGATTCGTTACAAATCATTATTCCTGCCTTGCCGTAAGGCGTGGTTAAAGGAGTACCGTGTGCCGGATTATTTGTTTCAATAAAACCCAAACTGGAAAAGAAGGGAATAAGTGCTCCATTGATGGGCTTTTCGATTAAGGACAAGAGGAATTGCTTGTCGTAACGGCCTGTAACTTTTCCGGTACTGTCTATTGCGTAAGCAGAGTTGTATATAACGTTATCGGTAACGGCAGTATTGATGCCCATAATATGGGTCACATGGGCTGGTGCGGTTATTTTTAAAACTTCATTTACCAGGTCATCATCTGGCTGGTAGGTCCATGGGATTGCAGATTCTGACCATAATATAATATCCGGATTAGATGCTACAGCTTCGTGATTGAGGTTCAGTAATTTTTGAACCAAAGCATTTCCATTGGCATCATCCCATTTTATTTCGGGCATAATATTCTCTGCAAGAATCACTACTTTAAAAGGGTTACTTGGAGATGTTTCTTTTTCAAAATCCTGAAGTATTAAATATCCCGCGAGCAGGTACAACAAAACAACTGTAACGGGTATGAACAGGTTTTTCCAGTTTTTTTCTACGCCTAACCGGGCTATTGAATAATTGACAAATACTATAACAAAAGACAATACATAAATACCAAAAAATGCTGCAGGTTGAATGGCATACAAGTTTGCTGTTAATGCAGAGCCTGAATATACTGCGAACCATGGAAAGCCTTCTGCAGCCTGCATCAGCAACGCTTCTGCCATACAGAAAATGCACGCAGCGACTATGCTGTTTAAAATAAAGGGACGCGAATTATTTACATTCTTTTTTATAGCGCCAACGCAAAAAATTAAACAGCCGGAATACAAAGAAAAAAGCAGGGCAGATAAAAGAAATACAGCAAAGCCATACCACTTACTATATCCGGTAAACCTTTCGGCGCCGGGAATCATCCAGTAAAATGCGAAGATTGAAAAAATAAGGCCAAACAGAAACCCTCTTGTAAAAGATACTTTTGCTGGTTGATTAAATACCGAAATAAATAAAGGAACATAGCATATAAAGCCCAGTAAAAAATTGGTCTGGCATATCGCAATAAAAGTAAACAGTCCCGAAATTGCAGGGCCTGCCCACGAACTATTTGCCAGTTTTTGCATACTCAGTTTATTGGCTGTAAAACTAATATTTTACTTTTCATATTATCTTCAAATAAAAAACAGCCTTTTTTTGAACCTGGCTGAAGTAATGCTATGAAGCACCGCTTGCGTCGCACATTTGTACTCTTTCAATTATTTCAGCATAAACAGCCGCACAAAGCATTCCTAACTCCTAAAACACTTTCGCAAATAAAAAAAGGAAAGAACTTTAATTTGTGTTCCTTCCTTTTTTATAAGATTGCTTCATGCTATTATTGAATGGTCACTTTTATGTTTTCAGAAAGTGATTTTCCTTTAAGCTGCAATATGTAAAGGCCTGGTGCAGGCTTCTGTTTTAAATTCAATTTATAATTTGCTACTGCATCATTTATGGTTATTGTTTCCTGGTAAATGCTGCGACCATTGATTGTTCTTAATGTTGCTACAACATTTCCACCTGTATAATTTTGTAACGTAAAATTGATTTCACCTTTTGAAGGATTTGGAAATGCAAATGCTGCTGCGTTGTTCTGCAAAAGTATTTTTAAAGATTTTATATCAGAGACCGTGTAACTGCCATCTTTGTCATATTGCTTCAGGCGATAATAGTTATTTCCGTTTAAGGGAGCATTGTCCTGCGACTTATAATTATTGGCTTTGTCGCTTACGCCAATCCCTTTCACTGATGCAATCTTTGTCCAAGTAAATGCATCGGCACTTCGCTCAATGTCGAAACGGTCATTGTTTTGTTCTGTTGCTGTTGTCCATTCAACAATAACTATTTTTCCTTCTGCTCTAACAGTGAAGGTTGCGAGACCAATTGGGAGTGTAGATGCTGTTTTTAGGGAGACTTTTGCATTATTTGTGTTAACTGCTCCTGTATGCCTGAAATAATAAAATGTATTTGGTTTAACAAACTCAGTAGGTCTCAAGCACCATTCATATTCTGTATGCAAGCCAGCCGGTAAGGAATCGTTTAAGATGGGGGATGAAACTACGTATATGCCCGGGTGAAAAAGATCATCAGGTGTAGCAAGCAGCTGCGTTGTTAACTCCTTATCTGTAACAAAGGCGCTTGTACCGGCTATTACAAAAGCATTGGTACCAACAGTTGTGTTAATATTAATGAATGGCCCACCTTTAGCCAATGCATATTGCAGTGTATCTTCCAGATAGGTATCATCTTTAAGATCGCTGTTTACTTCAAGCCGCAGGCGTATTACATTAGATGAGGAAGTGATTGTTGGCGCAGTATTTAATGCGGCCATCCATGTGGCTGTGGTTTCGTCGCCATCATCTTTGCGCCAGCGCCAGTTGCCCTGGGACAGGAATGCAAAAATGTTACTGTAGGTAACCAATAACAGCAATAGAATAAATGTTTTTTTCATAATGTAAAATTAATTTGTTAGTAAAAAATTGAAAATGATTATTAAAAGCTGGCAATAATTTAACTGGTTTTGTTTGTTATGTTTTTATGTAGTTTTTTTATTCATAGAGGTATTACTTTTTAAATTGATATATATAATTACGGGATGTGTGTTACTTATAAAACGGATGCTGTATTAGTTGTTGCATAAAGTTATACTGTACAAGTGTGCGACGCAAGAAAAGCTGCATAGAATAACTTCTGCCCGGTTCATAAAATGTATTCATGTATTCTTATTTATATTTAACAGTTATAAATCTTGGGCGCAAATGATAAGGATGTTTTACGATTTGCTCAAGAAAATTAAATGCGTTTACATTGTAGCTTATAAGCAATTCCCCGGGTTTTGATAAGTGTGGATGCGCTTTTGCATTGTACGTGTAAAAATCAATACAGTCGTATATTTCAGGCGTTTCCCAAACATTTTTATACGGCTGAAAAGGGCCATAAGGTGTTGCGCCTGCCTGTATCACCACATTGGGGGAATTGGTATCTAATTCATACGCAGCAAGCACACGCCCATCTTCCATAAAACTCACACTCATTTCATTTGAAACACGATCGGTTAATGCGGCGGCGGTATTAATATCTTCGTTCCAGTTTGCACCATCCCAAAAACGCCATTCATTGAATTTTTCAAAATCAATATCTTTAACTCTCGAAACAAGCAACTCCTTTTTTGGTCCCCGTACACCATATACATACACATACCCATCAGGATTCGGGGCACCTGCACCAACTGTATTTGGTAACACTGCAATACCAAAAACCACTTTGCCTTTTCCCTTACTGTCTTTCAAAAAAAAAGGCGTATCGAATTGCTGTTGATTCGTGTAGGGCGGCTTGCTGTTTTTAGGAATGGCGATGAGCGATAAACCAATATCATCAAAGGGATAAATACTACCGGGAACACTTTTAATAAGGTATGCAAAAATGTACATGGTACTGTCTTTTGCATGGTTATAAAAACCATCTCCCAGCCAGTAATAATTCCCTGGCTGCGACTTGGGTGTATTGGGCTCAAACATAGACAGGGAATGGCCTGCACTATCTTTCCTGTAAAAAAAATGAATACTGTCCGGGTTGGGTTTATCGCCATTCATGTATGCAACAGAATTGTGCAGCAGTTCCCAATCGTTCTGCAATGTATCTGCAACAATATTTCCAATAATGCAGTCGCTGAACCAAAAAAAGGTATTGGTATTAGCTGATCTTCCGGATGCCTCTACACCATTGGTAGCCACACTGTAAATACCATCTGCACCAATCCAACCTTTATCGTGCCGCAGCATTTCTGCCCACGCTGGAGCAGGAGTTGTTTTGATTTGGTTTACTGAATCTTTTTCATACCATCTTGCATGAGATACTGTGCTGTTTACCTGCCCAACTTTTGTATTACTGCAACCGGCAGATAATAAATATACGCAGCCAAACATAGTGAAAAAAATAAAATAGTATGTTGATTTCATTAAGATCGATTTATGCTGTTTTAATTCTTACAAAAGCTTTACTCTTATAAACCGCGGACGATACAGATCCGGGTATATTTTTATATCGTTCCAAAAATCAAATGAGTTAACATTATAAGTTATTAGTAACTCATTTGGGTTTGCTAAATTGGTATGCGCCTTTGCATTATATGGAAATATATTTTTTGAAATCTTAGCCTCAGGGCATTCGTATATTTTTATAATTGGCCCAAACGGCCCCTGAGGGTGATTGCTCAAACGCAGGCCCACAGAGGTTCCCAACCCATCGGTTTGAAATACCATTGCATACCTGCCATCACCCAGGGGCGATACGCTTAATTCATTGGATACACGGTTGGTAATATTCGCCACAGCTTTTATATCCGCATTCCATGTATTTCCATCCCAGAAACGCCACTCGTCAAAGGCTTCAAAATTTTCAGGTTTAACCCTTGCCACAAGAACATTTTTTTCTTTGCCTCTTACGCCATATACATAAACATACCCATCAGCATCAGGTTGCCCCGCAGCTTTTGTATTTACAAAAATACCGGCACCAAAAGAGCCATAGGTTGTTGCTGAGCCGCTAAGAAAAAGTGGTGTATCAAATTGCTGTTGTTCTGTAAAAGGAGGGTTGCTTCCTTTAGGAATTTTAATCAGTACATTACCCACTTCTGCAAAACCAAATGCTTCAGCACTTGTATCTCTTATTCTATACCCAAAAATATAAATAGCATCATTCATGGCATGATTCATAAAACCATCACCCAGCCAAAAATAATCACCAGGCCGGGTATTTGGCGTGCCGGGTATAAAGACAGATTCAGGTTTTCCATTATTTTTTTTAGCCCAGTAAAATTGAATACTGTCTTTATTCGGTTCATTTCCATTTAAAATTGCAACAGTATTATGGATCATTAAATCGGGGGTTAAACTATCCTTTTCAATGTCGCCAATTACGGTGTCGCTGAATATAAGCATCGTCTTTTTATTCTTGCCCGCACCTGCTGTATCAACGCCATCAAGTGGTATTGCGAATATACCGTCGGCGCCCAGCCAGCCAAGTTTTCTGTGAAACAGTTCCGTCCATTCCGGCGCTTCTTCTACTGAAAATTTTAAATTATTGATATCAGTGTTTAGTGCTACATGTCCTTGTTTATTGCTGGCACAGGAATAAGCAGATAGAAGCGAAAAAAAGACAATCCACCTGTTCCATTTTAATATTACCTGCATAAAATAATTGCTTTTATAGAAATTTTATTTTTATAAACCTTGGACGATACAAGTTAGGGTCATAAATAATATCGTGAAAAAAATCAAAAGAATTTACATTGAAACTAATTAGCAGTTCCCCAGGTTTTGAGAGATTCGGATGCGCTTTAGCGTTATATGCAAAATAATTTTTACCGGTTAATGCTTCTTTGCAATCCCAAACTGGTATCACCGGACCAAATGGTCCATAAGGAGTTTTACCAAGGCGCAGACCTATACCACCCCAAACATCTGTTTGGAAAACAAGTGCATAACGACCATCGGGTAATGGACTAAGGCTTAATTCATCAGAAACCCTATCAGTAATTACGGCGGCATTTTGTATGTTATTAATATCTAAATTCCAGCCAGTGCTATCCCAGAAACGCCATTTTGAAAAATCTTTAAAATATGATGGTAGCACCCTTGCTGCCATCAAACCTTTGCTTAAAGGTTGAGGCAAATTTTTCACCCCGTATATATATACATAACCATCTGGTGCAGGGGCGCCAGCCCATTTTGTATTTACAAATATACCCGCACCAAACGCATAGCCATTGTCTATTGCAGTTCCAGCTACAAACAAAGGTGCATCCTCCTGCATGGCATTTTTATAGGGTGCATTACTTCCCGCCTGGATGGTTATCACTGAACTTCCACCTACTGCAAATCCAAAACCCGTATTTATTCTTTTGATTTTATAACCTAATATATTGGTTTCATTTTGGCGTTCCTGGTTAACAAAACCATCGCCCAGCCAGAAATAATCTCCAGTTTGTGACAGGGGCGAATTGGGTATAAACACAGATGCAGGTTTATTATTTGCACCTGTATCCCATGAAAATTGTATGTTTTCAGCTATCGGTTCATTGCCTTTTATAAGTGCTGTTGAATTATTAATTAGTAACCAGCCTGGAGTAAGTGCACCATTTACTATTTCTCCAATTTGGGTATCACTAAAAAGTAATAAAGTATTTCCCTGTTTTGCGCCTATTGTATCAACACCACTTAAAGGAATTGAAAAGATACCGTCACCACCCAGCCACCCAGCGTTTCTTATAAATAATTGTGTCCAATCAGTTGCTTCCTCTGCTGTAAATTTCAGTACATCCAAATTAATCTCGTTAGTAATAGTATCGCCGCCACCCGGGCTTTCATCCGGATTTATATATGATCCATCTTTCTTACATGAAATGCATACCGTTAGCAAAAGAATTGCTAAACAGCGTAAAAAAAATGGAACACACCTCATTTGAATTTGTTTTATGCCCGTCTAAAATATAATTTAGATCAAGAAAAATGACGGTTAAAGAACCTGATTTCAGTTATTATTTTTCCTTACCAAACCCGCACCGGGTTATAAATTTTTATGAACCCAGCTTTTAAAACTCCTATGAGGCTTCTCTTGCGTCGCACTCTTGTACAGTATATCTTTATTCAGCGACTTCTACTCAGCCTGATAGGTATAAACAAATATCTCATGATCTGAAAGCCCGAAAGCAGAAAGATCAAGTGCTATTTCAAAAATCAGTTTATCTTTTGATATTGATTTAACTGTGTATTCCTGTGCTGTAATTTTTGTTGGATCAAAAACAGAATGATAGATCTCGGTAAAAGTTTTTTCATCCGCACTTAAATACCATTTATCGAATATGTTGAAGCCATCAAATAAACAACCTGAAGCGCCATAGTCAACAGTTATACTGCTGTCTTTATTAAAATTCCACTTATTATCTTTCTCGCAATCATTGATTGCTTCAGAAGGAGGATCATCTGTACTCCAGAAAGTTGAAATAAGTTTCCACGTGTGCGAATAAATATTTTGTGTTGCAGATGCTTCTGTATTAATAGTAAGATCTTTTTCTGCAGTATTCCCTTTTGCATCTTCAAAATGAAAATTAATGCCAACCAGTTTGTCTACTTCCTCATCCTGGTAAGTGTATGCGAAAATATAGCGGTAGCTTTTGCCACCAAGGCTTTCAGGCGTAACGGTAACAGTGCCAAAAGCGGCATCGGGTATCAAGTTAATACCTTTTGTAATTACCAGAGTTTTTATGCCATTGGGCGCTTCAATATCCAATGTATCAAAAAACTGCTGGCCCGTTTTGCCGGTTACCTGCACCGGTGTTAATTTAAGTACCGGCAGGTTGGGGTCCGCAGTTTCTTTTTTGCAGGATGCCAGCACAAATAATGCTGTACAGAAAAATGTGGCGCTGATAGGTATGTTCAATCGTTTCATATATCTAAGCATTAAAATGAGGAATGGCTGTTGAAAGCTGAATTAAATTATTACAGTACAAGTGTGCGACGCAAGGGGCGATGCCACAAGTACAATTGCCGGGTTCAAAAATATCTTCTTTCATAGTTGATTAACTTTTGCAATTTCTAAAGGAGCTTTTTCCACATGTTCTGGCATCCAGTAACGCTCAATTTCTTCCAGTGATTTTCCCTTTGTTTCAGGAATTAATTTATATACGAAAACGAGTGCGAATACTGCCATAACCATATAAATCCAAAATGTAAATGCGCTGCCGATAGAATCTAATAACATAGGGAATGATTGAGACACTGCAAAAACCGATACCCACAAAAAGAAAATGCAAACGGACATTGCCATGCCCCTGTTACGGTTGGAAAATATTTCTGCGATAACCACAAACGCAAGCGGGCCAAGGGATATAGCGAAGAACGCGATGTATGCAAGTATGGCGAAAAGCACAAGATAACCTTGTGCAAAGCCAAAATAAAATGCACCACCCACAACTGCTAAACATGCAGCCATGCCTGCACAACCGATAAGTAACAAAGTTCTGCGGCCCCACCTGTCCACATATTTTATAGCAACGAGTGTGAACAAAACATTGATGGTTCCTACGAGTACGGTTTGCATTAGTGCAGACCCCGAACCATCGCCGGTTGATTTAAAGATTTCCGGTGCATAATACATAATGGCGTTGATGCCTGTTACCTGAGAGAAAATGCACAAAACAATACCAATCATTAAAGGTTTTCTTACGCCGGGTTTTAATACATCTGCGAAGGAACTTGTTTCTGTATTTAGTGCTTGTTTGATTTCTTCGAGTTCACTGGATGCTTTGGCTGCGCCGTTTACTTTTGTGAGTATAACTCTTGCTTCATCCCAACGCTCTTTCTGTGCAAGCCAGCGTGGGCTTTCAGGTACAAAAAATAAAAGTATTAGAAAGATGACGGAAGGGAATAATCCGGAGCCAAACATCCAGCGCCAGCCTGTTGAAATATTCCAGGCTTCATCGTACCAGCCTGCGATTGTTGCGTTTACAAAATAGATGATCAAGATGCCAGAAACTATTCCAAGCTGGTTGATTGATACCAATTGCCCACGGATATTTGCAGGTGCTATTTCTGCGATGTACATGGGGGCCAACATGGACGCAATACCAATACCCAAACCTGCAATTAAACGAAAGAAAACAAACCAGTTTAAATCGAGTGGAACAGCAATACCAGCGGATGATATGGCAAAGAGTATTGCTGATATTACCAATACTTTTTTGCGGCCAATTTTATCGCTCAATTTACCTGCAAACATAGCACCCACAACACAACCAATCAATGCGCAGGAAGCAACCCAACCTTTCATTGCAGGCGAAAGATCATAAAGTTTTTCAATAAAGCCAATTGCACCGGCAACTACGGCTGTATCATAACCAAACAATAACCCGCCAACTGCTGCTACCATTGTTGCTTTATAAACATACCATTTGTTTACTGTGCTGTTCATGTTTTTAATTAATGCGGTAATCAATAAGATTTTCAGTTCTTACATAAGCTTTAATCGTGGCACATTGCTGACCTTCACTTTCCCCATAAGGCCGCACCGTGTAAGCACCAACTTCTGCCGGTACAATAAAGGTTTCTGCATAATGAATAATGAAAGGCTCAAACATATTATCCGGGCTCTCTACCATTGCTTCCCTGCCTTCAATAAGATTGAGCACATTGAAAACACCCTTTGTGTTATGCGGTACTTTCCCTGTAAACCAATGTCTTCGTGTTTCAATAAAAGAAGTTTCATCAAGACCAGTTCTTTCTTCTTTGTAACCATCAGCACCCATTAGTACTTTAAAGTGGTTTATGATATTATTGCCTGTCCATTCCGTTCTTCTGTTCCACTGTATTACCTGTTTTCCATGATCAAGGGAAATGGGGCGTGGTTTGCCATCCATACCCATTCTGCCCCAATCCCATAGCTTAAAAGTAAAGATGTAAGGCGTAGCGCTTATCTCAAGTACTACTGTATCCGCACCGGAACAATGAATGGTGCCTGAAGGAATTAAAATATGATCATGCTTTTTAATGGGCCATTTTTCTACATATTTTTCAGCATCGAAATTGCCGCCTTGCTGTTGAACCTTTTCAAGTTCGTACAACATTTTTTCGGGTACGGTTTCTTCTTTTAGACCGAGGTAAACGAATGCGCCTTCCTTTGCATCAAGAATATAATAACTTTCATCCTGTGTATAAGACATGCCGAACTTTTCCTTTATGTATTCTTTCAGCGGATGCACCTGCAGACTTAGGTTACCGCCTTCCATTGTGTCAAGGAAATCGAACCTAATGGGAAACTCTGCACCAAAGGCTTCGTATACTTTTTTGCCAAGCAGTTTTACAGGTTGCGCAAAAACAAGGTTGATGGAAGGCGTTTCAAACAGCACATCTTTAAAACGAATAAATAAACTGTTTTCTTCTGGAACACAATCAAAGCCCCAGGCAAAATTTTGCTGCTCCCTGTCAAGGTCGCAAACCTCTTTTAACCACTGGCCACCCCATGGGCCGGGATCAAAAAAAGGTACAACCCTGAATGGCCTGTGGGTTGTTGAAAGCAAAGCTTCATTTAATGCTTTGCCCGTAACCATTTTAGGGCTTTCTTTTATTGTTGTGTCCAGCACAAAATCCCAGCGGCTCATTAAAGTTTTTTTATGCCTGTCGCAAACACGCCAGTCAACAAAATAGCAACGCTTATACTGGTACGAAAACTCAGCATTGCGGTTCTCAACGCCAAGATTGCTTATAGTGTTTTTTCTAAATCTTAACTGAATTTCCCACCTCGGCATATCAGCATAAACAAGTAAATCTGCTGTAGGAGCAATTAATGCAGCACCGCAACCGATTACAAAAACAACTCCAGTATCAGCAGTATTTATTTCATTTTGAAGCACTGCTATTTTTTGTTCAGCAAAAAAATCTTTTAATTCTAAAGGTGCCATATAGCCAAAAACAGGATCATCGGTAACATAAGGATACACCAGTTCATCTACCTGTTTTGCATCCAGCATTGCAGCAGATGACCAAAACAATTTTGCAGATGGAAACTCATTTTCAATATGCGTTAAAATCTCAGCAGTATACACGCCATGATAACATTCAACAGCAATAACTGTTTTTTTCTGCTGCTTTCTGCTGATCTCATTTTTAAAAGCATCTATAATATTATTCCAGCCTGCGGTGCATTGATGCCCTACTATCTTTACTTCGGGAAATTTGTCAAAATTTGATTTTTTCACCTTGCTTCTTTTATGGATTAAACACTAAATATGCTGCGCCAAGTAATGCTGCTGTATTGATATTTTCTGCTGCGCTTACTTTTACTTTGCCCCAGGGTATCCATGCATTTTCATTCACTTTTTTTTGCAGGTATGGAATAATAATTTCTGCGCTTCCCATTACGCCGCCACTTACAATTAATATTTCAGGATCGTAAGCATGAATAAGATTTACCGCGCATGCACTCCACACATTTAAACAGTGATCTCTTATTTGCATCGCCAATTGATCTTCGCTTGCTGCACACCTGAATATACTTTCAAAATCGATCTTCAATTCCTTCGCTAATCTGCTGCTGGTAAAGCTTTCATTTGATTTACAAATCCTTTCAATATTCCAGGTAGATGCCTCAACTTCTACACAGCCGTAATTTCCGCAGTTGCATTTTTGTCCGTTTATATTTATTGTAAAATGCCCGCCAAGTACTCCAGCCTGGTAATGTTTACCTCTTAATATTTTCCCTTCAATTATTGCCGAAGATCCAACGCCAGTTCCAATCGTCATGAGTACTACATTATCATATCCTTTACCATTTCCATATTGCCATTCGCCTGTTAGGGCTGCTCTTGCATCGTTTTCTAACTGCAATTCCGTGTGCCATGTTTCGTTTACCCATGCACTTAAATCTAAATCCGGTGCATCATTGAATTTGTTGTCGATCGAAAGAATTTTTTTCTGTTTGCTGTCAACAATACCAGGTATCGAAATACCCATTCCTGCAATTTCATTTTTGCTTATTGATTGTTGCAGCAACAGATCGTTCATCATTTCCTTAATTACCGGAAGCCTTTCGCCCAAACCATTTTGCGATTGTGCATCAGCATTTATTACCGATAAAATTTTGCCGTTTTCAACAAGCCCCAATTTTATTTTGGTTCCTCCCAAATCCATTACCATTGCTATATTGCGGCCCATCGTTATTATTTATCTTACCAGTTTATTATTCGCATTGCTGCTTCATGTTCTGAACGTACAAGAGTGCGACGCAAGAATGTTCAATCTGTGTTTCAAATGCCCGGTCAATAAAATTTATTATGATCACATTTTTTTATTTGATACCAAACGGTATTACTACTATTAAGCATTCTTGCGTCGCACTCTTGTACGACTTTTCCATAACTGAACTTTAGTACCCAGTATTTTGAACAAGCTTTGAATTCAAGTCAATCTCATGCTGTGGTATTGGAAATAAATAATGCTTTTGCTGTGGCGTTATACCAGGTTTTGCAAGCGGTACCAAAGTTTCTAAATTGTGTGTGCGTGCAAGATCGAACCAGCGCTGACCTTCGCCAACAAATTCCAGTCTTCTTTCGTTGAGCACTGCCGCACGAAATTCATCTTTACTTAAATTCTCATAATCAGGCACTGTGGGCAAATCTTCAATGCCATTAAAACGTGCCCGCTTTCTAACGATGTTTATGTAAGTATGTGCATCTGCTGAATTTCCCAATTCATTTTCGGCTTCAGCATACATTAGCAGAACATCTGCATACCTTATAACCGGATAATCGTTTGCTGAGCCATTGCCCTGTGGCTCTGCTGCCCTGTCCCAATACTTTTGTATATATGGTTTTATATCGGTAACCGTTCCATTAGGATTGTTGATTTCTGTAATGTATGTAACGGCTCTTCTGCGATCGTCGAGATCATATTGATCGTAAAGATTTTGTGTGGGCACCTGCCAGCCTTGTGAATTTTGTACCCCTTCAACCGCAAGCTGTGGCGGCAGCAGCCGAACATTGAACTGACCAACTTCCCAGAAAATAATAGCTCCGCCGGCATCACCAAAACCAACAGAGAAGATAGCTTCTTTACCGCCACGACTGCTAAGTTTGAAGACATCGGCAAAATCTTCCCACAAAGCATATTGGTTGGATTGTATAATCTCGTTGCATTTGTTTGAACAATCTTGCCAACGTTCCAGCGTTAGATACACTTTTGCAAGTATAGCTTTTGCCGCACCGCTTGTTGCCCTGCCGCGACCATTACCGGGATCGTAACTTAAGGGCAAATCCTGCGCTGCTGTTAAGTCCTGAATTACCTGATCGTAGATCGCTTCAGGTGATGCAACCGCCGGGGTTAAAGGTTCTTGTTCTTGTAAAACAAGCGGCACACTGCCAAACATACGCACCATATCAAAGTATAAAAGTCCGCGAAGAAAATGTGCTTCGTTAATCAGTCTTGTTCTTAATGTTGCATCCATCTCTATTCCCGGGATCTTTGCAATGGCAATATTGGCGAGTGTGATTGCTTTATAGTGCATGGTCCATGTTTCTTCTAAACTATTGTTGATGGGGCCTTCAGAAAATTTGCTTATCTGATCAATATCCTGCCAAAACGATTCATTATTCATTTCATCGGAAGCGCAGCCCGCAATAACCCAAAATGTACTGTGATAAATACCGGCAGTAGAGCCTGTGCTTGTTGAATTGAGATAAGCATAGATGGCATTTACCGCAGCTACAGCATCATTCTCCGTTTTATAAAAGTTTGTAACCGCAACAAGATTTTTTGGATCTTCAGTAAGAAACTTTTTGCAGGAGGAAAAGATGGTAACCGCAGTTAAAATTATGGGCAAACTATATTTAAAAAACTTTTTCATAATAACAATTTTAGAGATAATTAAAATCCTACACTGATTCCAACGGTATAAGTTTTTGCCTGTGGATAGCCACCTGCATCAATACCGATAAGCGTTGTGCTTTGGCCATAAGTATTTGCTTCGGGATCGTAGCCGGTGTAATTGGTAAGTGTCCACAGGTTGGTAGCCGATGCATATATTCTGAAGCTTTTAATTTTTGCTTTATCTAAAACTTTGAAAGGGATACGGTAACCAAGCGTTACGTTTTTTAACCTCATATAAGAAGCATCTTCAACAATTGCGGAAGAAAAAGTACCTACATCAATACTTCCTGACGATAGCGCCCTCGGATATTTGTTACTGTTGTTTTCAGGTGTCCACCTGTTTAATGCAGCTTCTGCCAAAACATTATTTTGCCCTGTAAAATTTAGCAGGTCGAACGAATTAAAGTTGGCCATTTTATTACCTTGTGAGCCCTGGAAAAAAAAACTGAGTTCAATATTTTTATAAGAGAGCGTATTGTTTAAACCCCAGGTAAAATCCGGTTGACCGGTGCCAAGTAAGGTACGGTCGTTTGCATCAATTTTACCATCACCGTTTATGTCACGATATCTACGGTCACCCGCTTTAGCCCTTGCTGCAAGGTTTGGTGAAGTTGATTCCTGCCCTACCAGTACGGGACTGGAAGAAGCTTCTTCGTCTGTTTGGAAAATACCATCAAATTGGTAGCCGTAGAATGTTCCGATAGATTCTCCTTTACGCAACAAGCTTCCGCCAAATAGAAGAATATCAGTTTCAGTATTTAAGTTGGTTACTTCATTTTTATTAATGGAAAGATTTAATGAAGTATTCCACTTTAATTCACCTGTTGTATTGATGGAACGTATATCAAATTCAAAACCTTTATTGGTAATATTTCCAACATTTAATAAAGTACTGGTAAAGCCGCTTGTAGTAGGGATTGGCGTTGACAGCAGCAGGTCGAATGTTTTCTTAGAATAGTAGTCAGCGGTTAATGTAAGCCTGTTTTTAAAAACGCCAAAGTCAATACCAATGTCAAGTTGCTTTGTGCTTTCCCACTTTAATTTTTTGTTTACATAACTCAATGGCTCAAGACCGGTATATACTTCACTTCCATTTGAGCTGTTGAAAACTCCTTCACCATAAGGGCCAACCAATGCAAGGGACTGATATGGTGGAATAGCCTGGTTACCGATAACCCCATAGCTGGCTCTGAACTTGAGATCAGAAATAAAGTTCACATTTTTCATGAACTCTTCATTAGAAACTTTCCATGCAAATGCGCCTGAGGGAAAATAACCGTACTTGTTTCCTTCCGCGAATTTTGAAGATCCATCAATACGGCCGGTGAGCGTAAAAAGATATTTATCTTCTAATGAATAATTGATGCGTCCAAGATAAGATACCAATGTCCATTGAGATTCCCCATTAGCTGATTTCTGTGGTTTTAGTCCTGCTGCTATGTTATGGTAACCTGTTCTGTCATCAGGAAAATCAAAGGCATAAGCAAACAAACTTTCATTTTGGAATTTCTGTGTTGTAAAACCAACAACAGCGTTGATGGCATGCTTGTCTCTCCACTTTTTGTTATAAGTTAAAGTGTTTTCATTCAGCCATGTTAATCCCTGCACAGTGCCTATTGCTGCTTCTCCCTGGCTTGCCTGTGTACGTTTAAGGAAGTTGGGGCCAAATGAATTTTCTTTTTGTGTAAATGCATCAATACCAAAGCTTGTTTTAAACTCCAGGTCGGCCAGAATTTTATACCGTGCATAAACATTACCTAAAAGCCTTGAACTGGTGGTGTAAGAATTGTATTGTTCCGCATCTGCTATTGGGTTACCAAGGTTTTTACCACGGTCATTTTGAAAAGTATAACCTCCTTTAACCGTTGAATCATACACAGGTAAAACCGGGTTAAACAGTATAGCGGATGTAACTACGCCGGGTACAATGGTGCCTGCGTTGGTAAGCACCCCTGCAGAAGCAATACTTGCATAACTAACACTGCTGCCAACCGTTAGTTTTTTACTCACCTCCCGGTCAAAATTCACCCGGCCGGTATACCTTTTAAAATTAGAATTGAT
>JBBRDW010000008.1:0-76144 GCA_038203525.1 Chitinophagales bacterium
GTACCTGCAACTGAAAGACATGCGGGCCGCTGCAATGGAGCCCACCAATGTATTAAGCGGTTACAAATGGCAGGATGGCCTCGGTTATTACGAAGCCACCAAAGATGCCAGCACCAGTTTCTTTATCGGTTTTCTAAACAAAGGCACGTATGTTTTCGAGTATCCTGTTTACATCACGCATACGGGCACATTCTCTGCGGGCATCGCCACCATTCAGTGCATGTATGCGCCAGAATTTAGCAGCCATAGTGAAGGTATAAAAATACAGGTAGCGGCGCCAACGCCTAAATAAGGATAAGAAATGCATCGTTATGATTATTTGAAAAATTATTTTAAAGGCATTGTGAACCCAACTAATATTTTCATGGGCATCTTCGTTGCGTCGCACTCTTGCACTGTATATCTTTTTTGGGCTTTTATTGAAGCGAAGCAAGCCCATAATTATAAAGCATTTTCGTCATTGCGAGGCCACCGAAGCAATCTCCTGTCGTGCGTATTACGAGAATTTTATTTTATGCCAGGAGACTGCTTCGTTCCTCGCAATGATGGCGTTGTTATCAACTAACTTCGCTTTATTCTACGCTTAGATAAAAGCTCCATAGCATTACCAAAAGTACAAGGGTGCGACGCAAGGAACGATTCACAAAGAACTATTGCCGGGTACATAAAATAAAAATATGCAGGTAGATTATATCATAGTTGGTCAGGGAATTTGCGGCACATTTTTAAGCTGGAATTTAATTAAAGAAGGCAAGACCGTTTTGGTTGTTGACAGCTCAAACCCTTACACAGCAAGCAAAGTAGCCAGCGGTGTAATAAACCCAGTAACCGGCAGGCGGATCGTTCGCACCTGGATGATTGAAGAACTGCTGCCCTTTGCATGGAACGCATACACGCAATTGGGAAATGAGTTAAATGCGCCATTGATAAGGCAATGCAATGTGCTCGACTTTCATCCAACACCACAAATGAAAGACGCTTTTGTACAGCGTTTAGCAGAAGAAAATGAATACTTAAGCACTCCCGAAAATGAAAATAAATGGCAGCAATATTTCCGTTACAATTATGGTATTGGCGAAGTAACCGGCTGCCTGCTGGCCGACCTTGAAAAAATGTTGAAGGAATGGCGAAAAAAACTACAGCAACAAAATAGTTTACTGGAAGAAAACTTTGATTTCAACGAACTCACCATTAACGATTCACCCTTCACCATTGACCAAACCGCTTTCCCTGTTCGGTATAAAAACATCGTTTCACAAAAAATTATTTTCTGCGATGGCGTTGCCGGGTTCAATAATCAATATTTTAAAATGCTGCCTTATGTGCGCACAAAAGGCGAAGCAATTATTGCAGCTATTCCTGGTTTGCCACGTACAAATATTTTTAAACAGGGTATTACAATCGTTCCCTGGAAAGATGATCTTTTCTGGATTGGTTCAAACTATGTGTGGGAATATGCCGATGCAGACCCCACGCCATTGTTCAGAAAAAAAGTAGTAGAGCAATTAAATTACTGGCTAAAAACTCCTTACACGATTATTGATCATGTAGCTTCTGAACGGCCTGCCAATATTGAGCGCCGGCCATTTGTGGGTATGCATCCTGTGCATAACGCGGTTGGTATTCTCAACGGAATGGGCACCAAAGGCTGTTCGCTTGCGCCGTATTTTGCGCATCAGCTTACACAGCATGTAGTACACAACAAACCAATATATCCACTGGCTGATGTAAAACGGTTTACCCGCATGTTAAGCCTGTAAAATGATAGTAAAATATTCGCGGCTCTGTGGAGTTATTTGGAAGAAGTGAAAGTAATTCTTACTGTAATGCAGCCATCTTTGTATTGATACTTTGTATAAAATTCTTAGGGTTATCAACGAAGAATAAAATGGTTTTTGCACGCTTTTTTATCCCAAATATTTTAATCACTTCTACTGGATTTTTTAAGCTGATAATTATGTTGTGATTTTCTAACCCTTTGATGAGTGCAATTTTAACGGCGTCGGTATCATTGCATTTTTTTGTTGAGATTTCAATTTTTTCAATATTATCAAAATCAATAAAAGCATCGGCGGCAATGCCCATGTGCAGCTCTAGGTATTGATCATTAATGCGTATCACCCTTGCACGGATAGATTTTATATGAGCATAAAACTGAAGGCAGGTGTATAAACCCAGCCCTGTAAATACCCAGGCTACAACAGTATTCCATAGCGTAAGCAGAAAGTGCGCCCCAACTGTTTCTAATAAAAACAAAGAAAGGAAAGTTGATAAAACAAGTATTACACCATTAGCCTTATAAGAAGTAAAGGTTTTAATATTGTCAATATCTTTTGCTTTTCTAGCAATAAACGCGTAGTAGAAAACGGCTACTTCAGAAGAGAGTATATCTGCCATTTTTTTGTTACCGGTTACTTTGGTTAATACAATTCTGCAGTGGTTTAAGAAATCAATTTTACCAAATCCTTTAAGCTTTGCTTCTTTATTTGCGAGGTAAAATTTTCTTGCAATAAAAAAAATAAAAGTACCCTCAAGGATGGGCGATACCCATATTTTTAAAACATGAACCAGGTAGCCCGACTCCGTATTAAGTATAGCGCCTGCTACCAAAATGCCAACAAATAATACCCTCAGTACCGTCAATTTGGAGACTGAAGTTTTTCTGATTAAGAACAGGTAGACAACCGGTGCCGTAATTAAAAGATCTCCAATTATTGCGAGCGAAAGCATACTACCGTTACTTTTAAAGCCGGCAGTAAATGTTATCAGGTAACAGGAAAAGAAAATCAGCGCAGGAATGCCTATTGCAATTTTCCAGTTGATATTTCGAATGTTTGCCGTCATTTATTTTAAGTTTCTTTACTATTTTTCGTTTGGTATAAAGGCCGCTTTCTAATACGCTTAGGTACTATTTTTTTGCCCAGGCTTTTTACCTTTTTTAGCGTTTAATTTTTTGCAATGTAAACATAGCCATAAAACTTTACTGGGGCGGGTACATGCTAAAGTTTGTATTCTGTATTTACTGATCATAAATGTTTCAACCGTACAAGTGAGTGACACAACAGCCGATGCCATAAAAACCAAATGCCGGCTACATAAAATTATTTTTTCTTTTGGTCTTTTTTCTTTTTCTTCTTCTTCAATCCTTTGGTCACATTCAATACAAGTTTTTCGGAACCACCTGAGCCACGGAATTCTAGATCTTCAAACAAACCGGCATCGGTTAAATCGAGTGGATGCGAGTTTTTCCAGTCGAAATGTGCAATCTCGTGCAGCCGTTCCACAATATTGGTATCGTTAACTTCTATGGCAAGTTCCCGGCGGTCATCGAAACTTCCGGGGGTCAGATTGATAGAACCCACAATTGCACGGCAGCCATCTGCCAGCAACATTTTACCATGGAGTTTTAAGTGTTTTAGTTTATGAATCTTTATGCCAAGATTGTCCATAATACGCAGGCCACTAACGCCTTCAATCAGTTTTTGTTTTTTAAGGGTATGCGGCGGGCGAACCATAATATGCAGTTTTACCCCACGCTGCGATGCCCTTACTAAACGTTCAATAATCACCAGGTCTTGAAAACGCTCGTTCTGCACAAAGAGCGTATGCCTCGCTTCGTCAATAAACTTTGCTATACGGTTTCTACCGTTAACGCTGCACCAGATAAGCTTTGCATGCTTGCCGGGGTCAAAATCTTTCCTGTCCCAGTCAGCTTCAAAACATAAAATAATTTCTTCAATTTCGTGCGGATGCGAAGTGAGGATGGCATAATCCCTGGTTTCCGTAAGATTTTTTGTTTCCCAGTTAAGCGATTTTATAAAAGCCAGGTTATCATCTATAACCATCGATTTTTCGTGGGTAAGCCCAAAGAAAGGATTACTGTCTTTTACTTTAACGCCTGCATCTTTCAGTAATTTCCTGGTCAGTTGATTTTCTTCATCGCCATTACGGCGTGCGGGGTTCAGCATCACTTTAACTTTTACACCGCGATCATGTGCAGCAAGAACTGCTTTTATTAAACCGGGGTCTGAAAAAAGGAACATTTTTATGCGAAGCGATTTCGTTGCAGAATTAATTGAATCAATAACCAGTTTTATTGTGTCATCTGGAAATACCATCAGGGAACGGTGATACATATCGTATGTATTTATTAAGATTGAATTTTAAAAAAATCAAAAATATTTTTAACCCAGCTGAACTGCTGCTATTTAGCTTTGGTTGTGTCACTCACTTGTACGCTTTATTCTTTATGCAGCACTGTGCAACCTTTTTAAAAAAACATAAAGCTCTTTACACATCAATATTCAATGCCTACATTCATTTAGTGCAAAAGGTAAATTGGGGTCGTGAAAAAAATACGCATGATAGGTTTTCTTCCTTTACTTTTTTGTTATTTTTTGTGTCAGGGAAAAAAGTAAAATAACGGATTAAGCTTATGCAGCGCATTTACTTTACCACCTCCTCAATTACATGGCCTATTGAGCCGCTTGGCATTTGTATATTAAGCAATGCCGCTACTGTTGGCGCTATATCTGTTATATAAATATTCCTGTTTGTTTTGCCCTGTTGAATATTCCATCCAAACCATATTAAAGGTATGTGGGTATCATAGGGGTTCCAAACGCCATGCGTAGAACCACCGTTTAAAAAACCATCAATTATCTGAGGTTTAAGAACTATTTGAATATCGCCGCTGCGGCTTGGGTAATATCCGTTTGTGTACGCTTCTTTAAGCGTTGCATTGAGCGTTGTTTGGTTTAGGGCATCTAATGCAAACACCCTGCTTATCGAGGGGTTCTGTAACAGGTATTCCATCACACTATTGTAGACAGCCGCTTTATTTATTTTTTTTGAACCCAATAAATTTCTGTTGAGATAAACCTGGTAATTGATAATACCTATAACCAGGTTACCTGCATTATATTTTTCGTTCAGATAACTATTTAAACCATTAGCTGCAACCTGGTCATCAAAATATCCCGCAGGTATTTTATGTTCGTTTAAGAAAGCGGGCATATTTGCCACGCCATGATCTGCAGTTAAAAAAAGCAGGTAATCGTCTTTTCCAATTTTATTATCGAGAAAATTAAGAAACTCACCCAGATCTTTATCGAGTCTTAAATAACAATCTTCTTCCTCTATTGAATTTGGCCCATACGCATGTCCAATATAATCAGGCGATGATAAGCTGAGAGTGAAAAAATCTGTTGCTGTTCCTGTACCTAACTGCTCGCCGCTTATGGCTGCTTTAGCCATATCAAAACTAAAACTGTTACCATAAGGCGTTGCAACAATAGCCGGGTAATTTTTTCCGATAAACTGTTTAAGACTGCGTTGAAAAGTTTGTTTGTTGAAAGCGCTTTGCTCGTAGGTGTTCAGCGGGTATAGTGTGGTCCAATCCTGTTCATAATATTTGTCAACCGTTTTTTTTGCATTAAAGTCTTTAACCCAAGCCGGCAGTTCGTTCATGTAATAAGAAGAAGTTATCCAGTCACCGGTGGTGTTATCGTACCAGTAGGCAGCATTTGCGCTATGGCCGGCTGGCAAAATAGCGCTGCGGTCTTTAAGGCCGATACCAATTACTTTGCTCCTGAAATTAGTGGCAAGGCGCAATTCATCACAAATAGTTGTTACCAGTAAATTCTTCGGGCTCATCTGCCCGGCATCCGAGCTGGTGCCAATGGTTACTGCTGCTGAATCATCAGTGCAGTAAATAATTTTGTTCCTGTCATAATCCCACCAGTCGTTTCCGGTAATGCCGTTAATTGCCGGCACTGAACCTGTATAAATACTGCTGTGCCCGCAGGCCGTAATTGTTGGTGTAAAAGGGATCATCGTATTTTCACAGGCAAAACCCCTGTTGAGAAGGCGCTTAAATCCTCCATCTGCTGTGTACCGGTTATAGTACCGGTAAAGGTAATCCCACCGCATTTGGTCTATTACAATGCCTACTACCAGTTTCGGGCGTTTTATTAAAGTTGTAACGCTGTCGGCAGCATTCACTTTATTTGGCTGACCATAAAATGAAGTGGTAAATGCTAAGCAAACAATCAACACAAAATATTTCCGTTGCATGTTAATTAAAGTTTGTTTGAGTACCCTGTTGGTATTCAAATATAAATTTATTTAAACATTATACCCCCAGGAAAATATTCAAGCTGCTGCCAAAGTTTTGGTAATGATTATTGTGACTCTGCTGCGTTGCCGAAATACTGCTTCTTTACTACTGAGGCGGACGGAACCTCGAAAGAAAATTGCTTCCGGAAACAAAAAATAAATCAGCCTCTCATATTAATTTTTATATTGTGCCTCAACCAACTGCAAGCCAATGTTCAGATCTTTCTGTCTTTTTATTTTCCGGATTACGGGCTGGACAGCAGATACCAACACACCTGCTGAAATAAAGCGCTGTATTATTATCGCTGCACCACATACCAGCAATTGGGACTTCTGGTATGCCATGGCAGCTTTCGCAATTTACCGCCTTAAGATACGCTACACCATTAAAAAAGAATGGATGCGTTTTCCATTTAGCATTGTTACAAAACCGCTTGGCGGCATTGCCATTGACAGGAATCCACGCCATGACAATGAAGACCGCATCAGCCATACAGATGCTATGATTGAGCTATACAAACAGCAGGAGGAACTTATTGTAGTGATTACGCCGGAGGGCACCCGCAGCAAACGGGAGCACTGGAAAACAGGGTTTTATCATATTGCGAAAGGAGCCAATATTCCTATTTGTTTAGGCTATGTAAATTACAAGGATAAAATTGCAGGAATCGCTAAAACAATTTACCCTACTGATATGAAAAAAGACATGGAAGAGATCATGAACTTTTATAAAAACGCTCATCCAAAATTTCCCGAAAAATTTAGTATTGATACGCAATATCTATAATTGCTTTTGTGCGATGTAGCCATCTTTTAAAAACACACCGGAAATATTTAATTGAAAAGCCTGCTGAATAAGATAGTTTATTTTAAACGCAGCCTCTTTATAACCCAACCCTTGAGGGCGGATATTAGAAACACAGTTTCGGCTTTCATCCGTAAGCCCGGGTTGCGGGTTGTAAGTTAGGTAGGCACTCATACTGTCGTGGGCACTTAGGCCAGGGCGCTCACCAATTAAGACCAACGAAAATCTTGCGTTAAGAAGCTTACCAACTTCATCTCCTATAGCAACCCTACCCTGTTCAACGGTGCAAAACCTGATAATATATTTTTGCAGTAATGGTATAAGCTGACGTAATACAGGCAAAGTATGGTTTTGAACGGCCGTAGCAGATAAACCATCCGCAACGATGATGACTATATCGCAGGTTGTTTGATGCTCATTTTGCTGAAGCAGTTCGCCGGATGATATGCTCAACAGCCGCCCTAAATCGGGCCTTTGTAAATATTGTAACCGACTTTCTGCCCTGCTTTGTAATTTGAATATTGGCAACAAAAACATTCCTAATTCTTCGGTAAGCTTTGTTACATCCAGTAAAGTATAAACAGCATCTCTTGCGTTGGCATGATCCTGCATTAATTGCAGGGTTTCTTTAAGTGGTATGGCTGAACCAGTGCGCCCCAAAGCAATTCTCGCTGCTGTATATCGTTTTAGCTGTTGCCAGGGATCGCTTTGAACCGTATTGTTTAGTATGATGTTCAATTCTTTCAACCGTCAAAATTTATCATTGAGCAAAAGATGATCTGGCGATACATTTAATACATTTCCTTCTTCGTTCATAATGCCCTGTTTCATAAGCCAGGTTTCAAATTCGGGAGCGGGGCGCAACCCGAGAAGCCTTCTTAAATAAAGTGCATCATGAAAAGAAGTAGATTGATAATTGAGCATAATATCATCGTTGCCGGGTATGCCCATCATAAAATTGCAGCCTGCCGTACCAAGTAAAGTAAGCAGGTTATCCATATCGTCCTGATCTGCTTCTGCATGATTGGTATAACAAATATCAACCCCCATTGGAAGACCCAATAACTTTCCGCAAAAATGATCTTCCAGCGCTGCCCGTATAATTTGTTTGCCATCGAATAAATATTCCGGGCCTATAAAACCGACTACTGTATTTACAAGCAAAGGTTTAAATTTTCGCGCTACTGCATAAGCTCTTGCTTCGCAGGTCTGCTGATCTACGCCATGATGCGCATTGGCCGAAAGCGAGCTTCCCTGGCCCGTTTCAAAGTACATAACATTGCGGCCAACTGTTCCACGGTTTAATGACAATGCCGCCTCATAAGCCTCGTTTATTAAAGAAAGGTTTATACCAAAGCTGCTGTTGGTCTGCTCCGTACCACCTATCGATTGAAAAACAAGATCAACAGGCACCTGTTCATTCATCAGTTGTAGGGTTGAAGTTATATGGCTCAATACGCAGGACTGTGTTGGTATCTCGTAACGCTGCCGTAAACCATCAATCATATACAACAGCCTCGAAACATTGGTGAGATTATCCGTAGCCGGATTAATACCAATAACCGCATCGCCACTTCCGTAAAGCAATCCATCTACAATACTTGCTGCTACACCCTTTGCATCATCGGTTGGATGGTTTGGCTGCAGGCGTGTGGAGAACCTTCCTTTTAAGCCAATCGTATTGCGGAACCTGGTAACAACTTCACATTTTTTTGCAACGTAAATCAGGTCCTGATTGCGCATTAGTTTAGAAACGGCGGCAGCCATTTCAGGTGTTATTGCGCCAGCAATTGTTTGGAGTGTTCCGGTATCCGCATCATCACCCAGTAACCAGTTGCGCAGGTCGCCAACTGTAAAATGGCTGATGAGCGAAAAGGTTGCTGCGTCATGCGAATCTATGATGAGCCGGGTTACTTCGTCTTGCTCGTACGGCACCAATGCTTCGTTTAAAAATTGTTTCAAAGGCACATCTGCAAGTGTTATTTGCGCCGCAACTCTTTCTTTATAGGTCGATGCCGCCAAACCCGCAAGCACATCGCCGGAGCGTAGCGGCGACGCCTTTGCCAGCAAGGTTTTCAGGCTGGCAAAAGACCAGTTGACATTTTGTATGGTAGTGCGGTAAGGCAATTAATACTTTATCGTTTACAATTATTTATCAGATAAAATTTGCAGCGTTTTTTTATAAGCAAGGCTGTATTACTTTTATGTAATTTTTTTATACCAGCTAATCTTTTCATGGCATCATCCTTGCGTCGCAATCCGTTCATCTGTTGGATCAAATATTGAGCTTCAGCTTCAGTAGTTATCTAACCCACAATATTGTCAAGGGCAATTGCAAATTACTATTAAACCCTTGTTCCACCCAAGGCGGAGTCTTGTAAGTTTCGAATTATTCTTCGTCTTTGGGAGGCACGAAGTAATCTCCTGGCAAAACATAAATTCCACGAAGTACAACGCACGACAAGAGATTGCTTCGGCGACCACGCAATGACGCACGACGTTATACAGTACAAGAGTGCGACGCAACGAAAGCTACATTCCTATTCTTTTGCCGGGCCAATAAAAAACCTACTGCAGCCCAGCTGACCGACAATTGTAAACCCTTATATGCATTATTAAAGCACTTCCGCCTTACAAAAAATAAAACATAATCAGCAGTTGACGGTTGACGGTTAACGGTTGACCAATAAACTATGATCGTCAAGTTTCTTCTTATGCTTCCCCATCAGCATAAAAATAATTAAACCAACAACAAGCACTGCAAAAAATAAAATTGTTAACTGCACATTGTACCAAGCAATGGCTAGTAAACTCACAAGAGACAGTATTAAAGCTATAGCAGGAAACCAGGGGTACAATGGCGATTTAAAAGGACGCTCGAGCAATGGCTCTTTCTTTCTTAAAATAAACAGACTGATCATGCTGATGATGTACATACAAACTGCTCCAAGTACGGAAAGCGTAATTACTTTATCGGTGGTACCGGTAAAGATGGCCAGCACACCCACAAAACCGCCGGCCACAAGTGCCCAATGCGGCGTACTGAAACGTTTATTTAACTGGGATAAAACTTCGGGCAAATAACCACTGCGGGCCAATGCAAATATCTGTCTTGAGTAACTGATAATAATGCCGTGGAAAGACGCGATTAAACCGAACAAGCCGATACCAGCGAAAATTTTTGTCCAGCCGCTTTGTTCGCCAAGAGCAATGCTGATGGCCTGCGGTAATGGATAATCAATGGTGCTGAGGTTTTGCCAGTTAGTAATGCCACCGGTAAAAATCATGACGCCGAGGGCAAGCAAAACCAAAGTAAGAATACCTGAAATATAACCGATGGGAATATTTTTTTTAGGGTCTTTTACCTCCTCTGCTACCATCGCTACGCCTTCTATGGCAACATAAAACCAAATAGCAAAAGGTAATGCGGCAAAAATTCCGGAAATACCAAACGGCATTGGGTCGTGTACAAAAGTTTCCATTTTAAAATGTGGCGCAACTATACCAATAAATACCAGCAGTTCAGCTACAGCAAGAATGGTTACAAAAAGAGAGAAAGTAGCTGTTTCTTTTATGCCCAAAAAATTAATGAGCGTAAAAACCGCGTAACAGGCATAGGCTGTATATTTAATATCGAACGATGGATATAGAAAGTGCAAATAACTGCCCAAAGCAAACGCAATTGCCGGGGGTGCAAATAAAAACTCAACTAATGTAGCGTAGCCCGCAACAAACCCACCAATTGGCCCCATAGAACGGTAAGAATAGGCAAAGGGGCCGCCTGCATCTGGTATGGAAGCGGTGAGTTCTGTAAAGCTGAAAATGAAAGTGACATACAGAATAGTGATGATAACAGTAGCAATTAAAAAGCCGATTGTACCGGAAACATTCCACCCGTAGTTCCAGCCAAAATATTCTCCTGAAATAACCAAACCTACGGCAAGCGCCCACAAATGAACAGGCTTTAAAACTTTTTTAAGTTCATTATTGCTATGCATGATATTAGTTGCGAAGTAAGAAAGCCAGAAGCGACATAACTAAAAATCGGAATAAGATACGGGTCGCAAAAACGTAATATCGTTGCGCGATACATTATTCTGGTATTCCGGCATTGTTGATAATGTTTTCCAGAATGGATCGTCAACAAATAATTTCCAGTGGGCATCCCTGTCAGCCATATTTTCGAATGTGGTCATGTACATGAGGTTGGGCATTTTACTGCCAGCAATTACGGAGCTATAAAAAACACGGTTAAAGTTCAGTCTTCTAAAAAAGTCAATTTCGCCACCTTCATTGAACATCTGTACTTTATTTTGAAATATTTTTTCGGTGGCACTCTCGTAACTGCGCAGCTCGTAAACACGTTCGCTTTTAGGTGAGTTTAGTTTTGGCAGTTTCATTTGCGGGGCAAGCGGAAAAGCATACAATATAATATTCTCCATTCTTGTATAGGGTGGATTTGTGTAAACTGCTTCAAGATAAGCAGAACCTGCTGTTTGAAAAGCCTTGTCCGCAGCAAGTTTTGAAGGAAGCTGGGCAAGCTGCTCCAACGATTTTACCGGCATAAATACATACAGCAATTTGTCTGACATTGTATCATTCGCCAAGGATTTAAATACGCCTACATTTACAGTACCCATCTTATGCAAAGCTGGCAGTAAAGAATTTTGTAAATAGTTTTCAATCGTTTGCTCCTGTACAGCATTTTTATAATGATATACAGTTAACTGGTAATATTCACGGCCGTTTCCTTTGCCTGCAAAGGACAAAGAAATTTGTACCACGGCCAACATAACCAACAAGAATTTTCTGCACATTTTTGACATAAAACGTATTTTAATTTTTAGATGATGAGTTCACCCTTCAAAAGTAACTGTTATTGAATTTGCAAAGGCGGCTGTTAAAAAATAGGTGTTGATAACCCGAAACGTTTCAGGCGTTATTTTGTTTATTGCGGCAAATGCTGATTTAGGATTTAACTGTACAAGAGTGCGACGCAACAACCGATGACCAATTAAACTATGGCCCGGCTCCCAAAATCTATATCTGTTATCGCGGTACTTTATTTATTTGTAAATGCTTTTGTGTAGATTTATAAAAATGGAAAACTTTAAGGTTGTAATTTTTATTCTTACTATACTTATTGGATTGTCTGCCCTTTTGGCTAAAACCAGGCTTCCACAACCTGTTTTACTGGTAGTAACAGGTTTAATAATTGGGTTTGTACCGGCATTACCCGATCTGGCACTGGATCCGGCAGTAGTATTCCTTCTTTTTCTACCACCAATACTTTACGATGCGTCTTCCAAAACATCGTGGCATGAGTTTAAAACACTGATAAGACCTATTTCTGCACTCGCCATTTCTCTTGTGTTTTTTACTACCCTTGCCGTTGCTGTTACAGCGCACTACCTGATACCCGGCTTTAGCTGGCCACTCGCATTTTTATTGGGGGCTATCGTGTCGCCGCCGGATGCAGCCGCAGCAACATCGCTTACCAGAGGGCTAGGTTTAAGTAAAAACGTGATTGTGATACTTGAGGGCGAAAGCCTGCTCAATGATGCTTCGGCGCTGATCGCCTACCGCTATGCAATAGTGGCTGCAACAACAGGCACTTTTATACTGTGGCAGGCAGGCCTGCAGTTTTTAATGGTTGCGGGCGGTGGTATTTTATCAGGATTAATACTCGGAAATATTTTTGTTTTTGCACACAGAAAGATAAGCAATAATGCTTTGGTTGAAACCAGCCTTACTTTAGTGTTGCCATTTGTTGCCTATCTTATTGCCGAGCATTTTCACTTTTCGGGGGTATTGTCTGTAGTAAGTGCGGGATTAATTATGAGCTGGCGCGGCCCCGAAATTTTTTCTTACCATGCCCGCATGCGTACAAGGGTTGTTTGGGATACACTGATTTTTATTTTGAACGGCTTTATATTTATTTTAATTGGCCTGCAGTTGCCTGGTATAATAAAAGATCTTGGCAATTATCCGGTATTGGATTTGGTAGTTGACGGTTTGTATATAAGCCTGGCAACTATTATTGTTCGCATTGTTTGGGTGTTTGCCGGAGCTTACTGGCAGGCACTTTTTTTAAAAAAGAAAAAAACAACTGATGCTGCTGCAACCACAGGCGAAGAACCTGTAGAATGGAAGAATGTACTTATTGTAGCCTGGACCGGAACCCGCGGCATTATTTCGCTGGCAGCTGCACTGGCACTGCCTTTAACGGTGGAAGGTGGAGAAAGTTTTCCTAAGCGCCATTCAATTATTTTTCTTGCTTTCGTAGTAATTTTTGTAACATTGGTTGTACAGGGTTTATCGCTGCCGCTGCTTATAAGGTTACTGGGCATAAAACCAAAAGCATCTGAATACAATGAAGAAAAAGAAATAAAATTACACGTTGCCACAAGCACGCTTCATTTTATAGAACGTGAGTTTCCCGTTTATTTAGAAAATAAATTAATGGATAGCCTGAAAAACCATTACACCAGTCTTATAAGGGACCTTACAAAAGAGATGAAGACCCAAAAAAAATTGCAGGGGGACGAAGCCGCACCATCAATACCTGTTGTTAGCCCCAAGCTAAATGCACAGAAAGAAATAAGTAAATTTCAAAGAGAGCTGCTGATCAAACTACACAAAGACGGCACATTTAGCGACAGCGCAATAAAACAGGCAGAGCTGGAGCGGGATGTTGATGACCTTAAACTGGAATTACTTTTACCAAAAGAAGATCCGTTATAAATACCATTTATTAACAAGAATTTTTGTAGCCGGCTATTGTACTTTGTGGATCTTTTGTTGTGTCACTCACTTGTACGCTTTTTTCTTTGGGCAGCTTTATTAAAGCGTAGATTGAAGCTTAGGCAAAGTGGTGCCGTTACAACAAGCAAACAATGCAAAATATACCTGTGTTTGCATATTAAAATGTATTTTTACGCCAGCTTTAAAATCGCCTATATGATAAAAAAAATTATGGCTGTTTTAGTGGTGGCAATAGTAGCAATACAATTCTTTCACCCTGAAAGAAATCAAAACACACTAACAACGCAAACAGATATATCGCATTTATATCCGGTGCCCGATGATGTGTCTGTTATATTGGATAAAGCCTGTAACGACTGCCACAGTAACAATACCATTTATCCATGGTATGCGAACGTGCAGCCGGTAGCATGGTGGCTTAACGACCATATTAAGGAAGGCAAAGGAGAACTGAATTTTAATGAATTTGCAGCTTACCCGCCTGCAAAACAATACCGCAAACTAGAAGAAGTTAAAAAAGAAATTGATGAAGGTGAAATGCCTATTTCGCCTTACACATTTATACATACCGACGCAAGGCTAACTGAAACAGAAAAACATACCCTTACAAACTGGACGGAAGGAATAAGGGCACAGCTAAGAGCCAAATACCCGCCAGACAGTCTTGTTTCGAAAAAACCGAAAGAACCTAAGGCGAACTAAATAGTTTGATTGTGCAAACTGTAACTTTTTTTCATCACATACCCTGCTACACCAGATAGAGATATAGATGCATCAGGTGGGCATTTTTAATAAACAAGTTCAAGATATAAATGCTGGCAAATAAAACCATCAGGCCGATGGACTAGGAAAATAACCCGAGCCATGCAAATTTTTTAATCAGCGCTATTTTTAAATGTTTACACCACAGCTTAATTTTACCCGTAGCCTATTTTATTTTAAAAAAAAATCTTTACGTGGGTAAGGGCGGAGTAAATATCGCTGAATACAAAGCATTTTTAAAAAAGTGATTTTTGGCAATCAAAAATTTCAAAGCTTAGCAACACAAAAAACCCCTCCATATCTCCCGGCACCTGCACTCGCCTGTTTGCTGCATTATCGTTGGTGACATTGATGATTATGCTTTGATTTTTTTGAAGAGAATATGTAGCGTTTGTCACGTTGCACTCTTGTACTGAGGAATAAGTTTTATCAGTTCACAACTACAAAGTTCTCAAGTTTTATAATAAAGCTCAACGTATAACTCCTGAACTTTATAAATCGTGAGCCACTGCTGCTTACTTTCTAAAAGTACAAGAGTGCGACGCAAGCGGGATGCCATGAAAAAATACTGCCGGGCTAAAAACTATTAACCTGATCTATTGGAGTTAATATTTCACTCTCAACGGTTTTTATAAACGCACTGTCTTTATTCATATAATTCCATAAAGCATAACTTTCCGGTACGGCTTTATCAGAAAAGGCAACCATCAAAAATTTTATTTTCTTTTCTACTTTACGTTTTGCGGCACAATCAAACTCGTTTCTGCAGTGGTTTTTACCATAATATTCATCAGACATTATCGCCAAAAATGTTTTGGAATTTACAATAGCATACATATATTTTGATGTGAACGCCTCGCCAACACCTATACTTTTTTTATCGTAAAAAATGGTAAGCTTTTCGCCATTGGGTTTTCTAAAAGCTTCCAGGGGTTGGTACACATTCTTATCAACCCAATCGCTTTGGTTACGCGAATAGCTGATAAACACATCATACTTTTCCGATCCGTCGGCAACGCCTGTAACCAGAAATTTATGGGCAAATCGCCAGGATAGAAATGTGGCCACAATCATTGCAACAATGGTGTGGCCTGCGGGTATTACATAATTGAAACTCAGGATTAATTTGCCATAGATTAAAAAGAAAATAATGCCTGCAACAAAAGACAAAATAGCAAGCGTAAGTGGTTTGGTCTGCAGGCTCCTTATATATTTAAAAAGTAAGACAAACACCATAACGGTGAAAAAAGAAAAGAACAGAATTTGACCAATGATAACATAGAGGTTTTCAATTGGTAGTTTAACATTGCTGTTGTTATTGAGCAGGTCGTTTAGCGCCCATGTTACAATATATGGCCCCGGTATTTTTTTATCGCCAAAATTAATTACATCGTTCTGTGCATCGCCAACAATCAAAATGTTTTTGTCCATGTCAATTGCAGCGTTGGCATTATTGGCAGACTGAAAGGTTCCGGTACTTTGAACACTGTCCGGAATAAAATCATAGGTCTTTCCGGCAATCTCATCTAAAGAACCTATAGGAACTACAGAGCCAATCCTTTTAGGAACAGGCTTCGTGTCTGTAAGATCGTTATATACTTTACTGGCTAATGATTCTATTAAAACAGAATCGCCAAATATTGTGGATGAAAAATAGATATCATTTTCATAATTGGCCACATTCTTTTCCGGGTAGAAAAAAGTGTGATACCTTCCATTTGCCGGCTTCTTACCATCCGATCCGGCTAAATATTCGTTGTACACTTCCACTGCATGTTTATCTTCTATATCGTCAAAGTCAATCTTATCTAATTGAGTGTACTCATGGGCTTCATTAATGTTGTAAGATGCGTAAACAGGAACGTGCAAATCTTTAAGCTGCTTCAAAGCTACTTTAAGGTTTTCCAGCTCGGTTGTATCCTTACTAAACCAAATATCCAGTACAACTCCTTTAGGGCCATTTTTAGCTTTGGCTTCAATAGCTACGGTATTCAGCAGTTTTATTATATGCTGCCTGAACTGTTTAAAAGATTCACCTTCGCTGCCTGTCTCCTTTTTTTCCAGGTTAATAAAAACAATCTCCTTATTTAAAAAATCATCCTGATGGCTTATACTATTAACTTCATTTACAAGCCATTTATCCAGCCATTTCCAGTCAACTAAAGCAATTACAGTAATAACAACCAGTAAAAAAGTTATCAAGTAAACCGCAAGGCGTTTTAGTGTAAGCATTCTAAAAAATTTATTCGCAGTCAGCTTCTGCTCTTTGATAATATTCTTCACTTTTTTGCTCGTCTCCCGCAATATCATAAGCCCATCCAAGGCTACCGCAAATGTCTTTTATTTCTTCGCAAATTGCTTCAATGGCTTCTTCACCTTCGCTATCTTTTGCAAAAGCAAAATCATCTTCATCATCGTTTAACATATTTTCCAGAATGGTTATGTTTTCTTCAGCTATAGAAGATGCTTTTGCTTCATCATCAGATTCAAGGTAAGCTTCTGCTAAAGACAGCTTGGCTTCAATAGCGTCTAAATCATCATCGCCATAGGTGATTTCATAATACGACGCCGCCTGGCTATAGGGTTTAATTGCCTGTTGTGGCTGGTCCATATCCATATACAAATCACCAAGACACATCAGGTTATCGGCTAAATCTTCAGGGTCACTTTGTGGGCTATTTTGAAATTGATTAATCTCATTCAATAGATCTTTAACCGCATCATCATAACTGTCATAGCGCTGGGGCGCATTGCTGGATGTAAATTCCCCATCACCCGCAGATTGCAATTTTGAAATTGATTTCGTAGTTTTTTCCTTACCCTTATTTTCTATAAGCTTACCATCGACGGTTACCGGAATTTCATCGGTTATCTGAATGGTTCCTTCGTTGGTACTAATAGTAGCTTTGTCGCTTTTCCCCTGCGATAAATCATTGAATGTAAAAACCGTTCCCTTTGCTGCAGCTGTAGTTCCTTTTTCATTGGTATTCCGGTAACTGTAGCCTACTCTTTTTGTAACCGTATTTACAATTTGTGCCCCAAACCCTTTTACCGCATGATTCTCGCTCTCTGCGGTAAAACTTACTGTGTATTCAAAAGATTTATCTGTGGTGGATTTAAGTACCTGAGTACCGCCAGGCGACTTCAGCTTTACAATAGTGAAAGGCGGTACAATCATTTTGGTACCAGAAGGCATTTGAAACCCTTTCGAAACTCTTGATAAGTTACTACCCTTACCAGGAAGCAAAATGGTGATATCAGCTTCATTTACTGTTTGATTTTTATAAGCCAGCCCGGTTATTTCTGATTTTTGTGCGGTGCCGGAATTGGTAGCAAAGAACAAGCAGATAAAAACAGGTAGCCAGCATTTAATATTACTTATTCCTACAAATCGTTTAATCATGATAATCATAAGGTTGATTGATTTTAATTTCACATAAATGTAATTAATCGGGCCGAATTAGAAATTTAATCTCCTCCATATTTTTCTAAAAGGGAAGTGTGTTAAATTTTTGTACCCAGCTGCATATCTATTATCAAACATAGTTGCGTCGCACTCTTCTACGTCCATAACAACAGGCAGCAAGCCAACAGTGCGGGCTACCAGCAACACATTTACAGCTCCCAGCTTTTCGTCTGTACAAGAGTGCGACCACCGCCGTTGGCGGGGCAAGCTGCAAGAAACGATGAAAAGCATTACCAATGCCCGGCCCATAAAATCCCTCCGGAAAATGCCAGCGTTATCAGTAATAGCTGTGCAATACATTGCATTGAACAAATAGAAAAAGCCACGCTTTCGGCGTGGCTTTTTAGTAAGAAAAACGGTGAAATTATTTCTGAATTATAATCCTTGCCATTTGCACGGTAGCACCGTTTTGCAATTTGATATAATACATTCCGTTTGCAAGATTACTTACATCAAGCTTATTATTATTTAAACCTGCGGTAACCAAAAGTTTTTTGGTGAGTACCGCGCTGCCTAACTGGTTGGTAATAGTTACGGTAGCAGTACCTGCAGCACTCGACTTAAACGATAAATTTGCAGAAGACCTAACAGGGTTAGGCGCAACGGCAAGGTTATCGGTTGACGTAGCGGCAACAAAATCAACCACAGAAGCACTTGCAACTTTGGTTGCTGTACCTAGCTGAACTTTTAATGTGTAACAGATAGATGCATTATTGGCATTATTGTAACCGTAGACTCTTGCGTAGTAAGTAGTATTTGCAGCTGCAGTGTAGTTGATTGTTTCGCTGGTAGTACCTGAATTAGCAGAAGTCGCTACAACTGAAGAGCCTTTGTACAACTTAAGATCATAATCAGCTGGCAGCGTACCTAACGTTAGGGTAATGGTGCCGGCAGTTGTTATGGTAAATGCATAGTAGTCGTTGTCCTTACTTGGACTAACAAGGCCTTTAATATCAGTGTTGAATGGAATAACAGCAGCACCTGATCTTGTGCCATTTGTACTTATATCATAAATACCAGGGCAAGTGCTTACTGCACCTGTTGTAAATTGTGCTGTAGCAAAAGCAGTTGTTCCGCTTGGGCAGCTAGCATTTACCCTCCAGTCGTATAATGAACTTGCAGTTAAGCCGCCAAGGTTAACTGAAGTTGATGCAGTGCTTGCTGTGGCGCTAATCCATGTTCCTGATGAATTGAGTTTATAGTCAACCGAATAAGAAGTAGCCCCACTTACTGCTGACCAGCTTACGGTTGCACCGCTGCTGGTAATAGCAGAAGAAGCAAGCCCGCCAGGCGTAGTACAAGGTGCAGTAGTTGTAAACTGTGCAGCTATATAGTTGCCGCTTCCGCCGCTACATGTGGCACGAACTCTCCAATCGTAAACTGTACCCTGTGTTAAACCAGGAATGTTTACTGAAGTTGAAGCTGTGGCTGTTGCCGCATTTGTCCATGTTCCTGTTGAAGTTAGTTTATAATCCACATCGTAATTTAGAGCGCTTGCTACGGCAGTCCAGCCAACAGTAGCACTTGTATTGGTGATAGCCGAGGCATTTAGACCTGTTGGATTACCGCAGGCTAAAGCACCCGCAATGGTAAAATTGGTATTTGAAATATCAAAGAACACATTGCCAACCGCTTCCACTTTTACCCGGCAGGTAGAACCTGGGTTTGATGGAACAATAATGTTTTCAGTGCCATCGTTCGGAGTAGCAGAAGCCAATACAATCGGGAAAGTATTACCACCATCGGTAGATAACAGGATGTTTACAGACGCACAACTTACCGGTGCTGCGGTAGTGTTATTTACACTCCAGGTAACTGCAACAGAGGAGCCTGCATTCCAGGTAACGGCTGTGTTTGGCGCTGTTACTGCGAACGGACCCGAAGTATTTGAAACGGTAACAACTGCGTCAGTATAGGCTGTTTGGCCCACATCAGAACCGGCAATATAGGGATGGTTATCCCTTACTGTTAATCGGAAATTCAGCGTTCTTGAAACAGAACTCAAAGCTTCAATATTGGCAATGGCATCACCACCAGGCAAAGTAGGAGTTACATTTAAGCCTGCAAGTATAGTTGAAAGTTTTGGAAATGTTCTTGTTCCAGATGACGTAGGTGAAAATGTAAGCCAGTTAGGTCCGCTTGCCTTGGTTGCAGATGCAACGCTGCTGTTGCCGGATACTGTTGAGTTATCATTCTGCTCCCAGCAATAGGTTAATGCATCATTTTCCGGATCTGTAGCAGAACCGGTTAAGGCAAAAGGTGTACTTATTGGTATAGTTCTGTTGGCTACGGCCGCAACAACAGGCGGATGGTTAGCTGTCATGGTAACAGTAACGGGGCAGGCTTTCCCAGCCAGGTTAGTCTGTATCTGGGAAATAGATGCTTCATGATATATATCTATAGAGTGTGGTGCCACATCCTGTGAGGTGATGCCAGCATAACCCATAATCGTAATACCCGAACCAACTTCTTTATTTGCACCAGTACCCTCCAGAGACATGGAGAAAGTATGGTTAGCTCCTAATTGGTGACCCACTTCATGAACTACATAATCAATATCAAAATTGTCTCCCTGCGGAATACCATCAGCTGGTGAAGTAATACCACTACCCTTTTGTCCATCTACGCAAACACAACCAATACATCCAGCATTTCCACCGCCGCCAGATGCACCAAACATGTGGCCAATATCATAATTAGCTTCGCCAATATTTGCAGTGAGCGTAGATTGTAACTGTCCATTCCAGCTTGATAGGGAAGTATAAGGATCTGTTGCCGGGTTATAATAAATAACCGCACTGGTATTGGCAATCAGGTTAAGGTGTAAACCCAAATCCCTTTCGTAGCAACCGTTACAACGGGCAAGCGTTGCATTAAAAGCCGCTAAAACCAGGCCCACCTGAGCAGAACTTGTTGCACCGAAATAGTTAGAATATTCACCGTTACAACTCTGTGCTAAACGCAATGTTTTTAACTGTCCGGCAGAAGAAGGCGCTCTTTCAGCTATTTGATTATTAAGGTCAGCAAACATCAGTTTATCGTCTGTACTGCAGGTCCAGGGCAAACTTCCTTTGTCCCTGTAAACACTGTACACAGAATAAACTTTATGGTCCTGTGAGTAAGGCTCCATAAATTCATTATCTTTTTCCGTCCTGAACACCATGGTAGAAACGCCCTGAGGAGAAATGCTCAATTTTAAAGTTGCATTTTTATCGGTAATCCCTTTACCGGAAAAAGCCCTTATTTCTGGAAATTTAGCCTGCAGAGCAGGTTCAAAATTCGAAGCTTCGTACACTTCAAACTTTTCTATATTTCCCGCAGCGTTCGGCAGAGAAATAATAACTGAATGTTTTGAAGGTTTGTTGCCAACAATCGTAAACAGGTCCTGTCTTAAAGACGCAAGGTTTAAATTAAATAATTTAAATTCCTTGGGGTAAGTCTGTCTCGCAACTGCTTTGTCAGTAGCGATTGCCGCGCGGCTTTCGCTGTTTGCAGACCAGAATTTATCCGACTGCGAAAACCCCGAAACAGCAACCACTGTAAACAGTGTTGCTAGAAATAAAATTTTTTTCATGATTAAATGATTTGGTTTTTAACTTTTTAAAATAGGAAGAAGTAAATATAGGTAAGTGTTAATTCAGGCCAAAAAAAACTTACAATTGTTAGGACCAAAATAAATAATATCATTTTCCCCCTTAAATCTTGATTAATTCTAGGGAAATATTCAAGAAAATTAATGCAAATTAAACTACTTAAAACGCGATGGTTTGAACATTTTTTTGTACCAGGGTTTTTAATTTACTATTGAGCTCCTTTTCCCGCCGCGGCAGGCCGCTTGTACAGTTAATATTTTATGCAGCTTTTACCTAACCGAAGAGTAAGTTCCCCGTTTCATTTCAGGGTATTCTGGAAAAAGACTTAAATAATTAGAGAGATGCCACAATAAATCAGCAGTAACGTTTCTGCACTTTTATCTGTTGGGAATTTAATCCGGCTATCGCCTAAGTGCAGATTGTAGGGTAAAGTATTAATTATAACACTAACGGCCACGGGTATTTATTACCTTCTTTTACTTAATTAAGTAAAGTTCAGAATGAAAGGAAATAATTCTGTTTACAAACTTTCAGCTCTACAGTTAAACATCGTTTTCTCTAAGGGGTCTACGCTCCTTGTTCGCATTATTAATTAAACTTTGAACACAATTTATATAGTAGTTTATTGATGCCAAATGGTATACTGATGAAAGGATTGCGACGCAACCGGGATGCTATGAAAACTGATGCTGGTATCAAAATATCAATTTCTTTCTGTCCACTCAAACAAAAATAATTACAGCGTCTAAACCCAAACTTATTTGCATGATTGTTGTTATTCCAAATCCTAATGAATCTACTATCTTTCACCGATAAAGGCCTTTACTGCCAGCAGGGGAATTTTTATATAGATCCCTGGAAACCTGTTCAAAATGCCGTAATCACCCACGCCCACAGCGATCATGCAAGGCCTGGCATGCAGCATTATTTATGCCACCAATACGCTAAACCAATAATGCAATTAAGATTGGGCGACAACAATTATCAAACTGTTGAATGGGGCGAAGCAATTTCAATGAACGGTGTAAAAATTTCTTTGCATCCCGCAGGGCATATCATTGGCTCGTCACAAATTAGAATTGAATACAAAGGCGAAGTGTGGGTAGTAAGCGGCGACTATAAAACAGAAGACGATGGGCTAAGCGGAAAATTTGAGCCGGTACAATGCAACACGTTCATCACCGAATCAACATTTGGCTTACCTATCTACAAATGGAAGCCGCAGCAGGAAATTTTTGGAGACATAATAAATTGGATCGCCAGGAATAAAGAAGATGGCAAAACCAGTGTGTTGCTGGCATACAGCTTGGGTAAAGCGCAGCGTATATTGCAGCACATAAAAGAAACTACGCAAACAATCTATGCACACGGGGCAATTTTTAATACCCAGCAAACGCTAATAAATGCCGGGTGGAAGCTTCCAGAAGTTGTAAGAGTAACCGCTGAAACGCCAAAGGAATTGCTGAAAGGTGCTGTAGTGATTGCGCCGCCCAGCGCAGATGGTTCTACCTGGATGAAAAAATTTGTACCTTATTCTGTGGGTGTCTGCAGCGGATGGATGCAGGTACGCGGCAATAAGCGCCGGCGTAATGTAGATGCGGGTTTTGCATTAAGCGACCATGCAGACTGGAATGGATTATTAGAAAGTATAAAGGCAACAGGAGCAGAAAGAGTTTTTGTTACACATGGTTTTCAGGCTGCATTCAGCCGCTATTTGAATGAAGAAAATATTGCAATTGCGGCCGAAGTAAAAACAGAATATGGAACTGAAGATGAAGATACGCCTTCTACACAGGACGAAGATGCAGGAAGGACAAATGAGATAATAGATGTTCCCGAAACAGAGGTTTAAAAGCTACAAAGTGATCTACATGACAGTTGACGACGAGTTAATACAAGGCGATAATAGTATTGCACAAAATGGCAACGGGCTTGCCATGTTCGCCGCATTGGTTATGCAGATAAGTTCGTCGACCAAAACAACTGATAAACTTGAAGCCCTTGCAGCATATTTTACCCTTGCAGATGATAAAGATAAAGTTTGGGTGATCGCAATTTTTTCTGGTAGAAGGCCAAAGCGAATTGTGAGTTCTACCTTACTTTCAGGATGGTGTATGGAACTTGCAGACCTGCCTCCCTGGCTCTTCCTCGAATGCTACAGTACTGTGGGAGATCTTGGCGAAACCATTGCACTGCTGCTTCCCGAATCATTGAATAAAAAAAGTAAAGGAGAAAGCCTTTCTTACTATTTGGAAAAATTTATTGAAATAGAAAAACAGGAGGAAAGTATAAGAAGGCAATTTATCGAGCATAGTTGGGCGAATATGAATTATGCCGAAAGGTTTGTGTTCAATAAACTGATTACGGGAAGTTTCAGGATTGGTGTGTCGCAAAAAATGATGGTGAATGCGTTGTCAAAAATTGTTGAACATTCTTCCTCAGTAATAGCGCATCACATAAGTGGTAACTGGAATCCCGTTACAACGGGCTTTTCCCAACTGCTGAATGCAGATTTGGCTTCTGCAGATCACTCAAAGCCCTATCCTTTTTATCTTGCTTATGCTTTGGAAAATGAGCCGGAGACCTTAGGCGATCCATCAGAATGGCAGGCGGAGTGGAAGTGGGACGGTATTCGCGGACAAATAATAAAACGCAATAATGAGTTGTATGTATGGAGCCGGGGCGAAGAACTAATCACAGAAAAATTTCCTGAGTATTTTATTTTGAAGGAACTCCTGCCAGACGGTACAGTACTGGATGGAGAGATTATTCCGGCTGCGAACGGCAAGCCACTGCCATTCGCGGTTTTGCAAACACGTATCGGCAGAAAAAATATTACAAAAAAACAATTGCAGGATGCACCGATAAGTTTTTTTGCTTATGATCTTTTAGAGTTTAATGGCGAAGACTGGAGAGGAAAATCTTTGACTGAACGAAGAGAACAACTTGAAAAAGTTCTGGCACCTGTCGATCAATCTTGTATGCAGCTTTCAGAAATAATTTCTTTCACCCGCTGGGATGAACTGACTGAATTAAGAAAGGGTTCAAGAGAAATGAACAGCGAAGGAATTATGCTAAAAAGAAAAAAATCCACTTACCAGGTTGGAAGAAAAAGAGGTGACTGGTGGAAGTGGAAGATCGATGCACTCACCATTGATTGTGTAATGGTGTATGCACAAAAAGGCAGCGGACGAAGAAGCAATCTCTACACCGATTATACTTTTGCAGTAAAGGATGGCGACAAGTTGGTAACATTTACCAAAGCGTATTCAGGCCTCACCGATAAAGAATTTGCGCAGGTAGACAACTTTGTAAAAAGAAATTCAATTGAAAAATTCGGCCCCGTACGAACTGTTAAACCAGAGTTGGTTTTCGAGATCGCTTTTGAAGGTATAGCCGCCAGTAACCGTCATAAAAGTGGAGTGGCATTACGTTTCCCGAGAATCAGCAGATGGCGGAAAGATAAAAAAATTGATGAGATAAATACAATTGACGATCTGAAAGCGATGTTACACCTGTATAAAAAGTAAAACTCAAAAAGCTCCTGGCAGTGCACTCAAAAAAATTTCAATGCCATATTTTTTTGCTACAAATATAATTGGCAATGATACCTTTCAGCGTTATCTTTTTTGGTTACAAGCTTTGGAACTTCGTGGCATCGCCGGTTGTGTCACTCACTTGTACGGATGGAATTTTATTGAGCTTTTACCGAAGCGAATATTATGATGTATTGGGGCTGTAAGGATATTTGAAAGCTCAAAAGTAATAACCCTAAAAGGGCCATATATATTGGACATGGGTCAAGCCCATAGAATATTGGGTGGAAGGAATAACAATTTACAAAAGCTTCACGAGAACATGACCTATGCAAACCTCCTGAGCATTTATCCTGGTACATCTCATTTGCTTCAATCTACGCTGCGGTAAACGCTCCATAGAATTCTAAACCGTACAAGAGTGCGACGCAACCAAAGTATCATTCTTTTTATGTAGTTTGGCCCACAAATATTTACTTCATTAATACAGTGGGTTTTTTATGAAAAAAATCATCTTTTCTTGTCTGTGTTTTGTTACGGATTCTGCATTTGCGCAGCGTGTAATTGATTATGTGGATCCGTTTATTGGCACGGCGGCACATGGCCACACTTATCCCGGTGCGGCAATGCCTTTTGGAATGGTTCAGTTAAGTCCGGATAACGGCACGCAGGGCTGGGATTGGTGCAGCGGTTACAATTACAGCGACAGTGTGATACAGGGTTTCAGCCACACACATTTAAGCGGCACCGGCATTGGCGATTTGTGCGATATTTCTGTGTTGCCCATGGTTGGCATTCAGCCCTCCACCACAAAAGTACTGGCTGCTTTTTCGCATAAAGATGAGCAGGCATCGCCGGGTTATTACAGTGTGCTACTGAAAGATTTGAACATAAAAGCAGAGCTTACCTGCAGCGATTATTGTGGATTTCATCGCTATACTTTTCCAGAAGCAAAAGATGCGATGATCCGTTTCGATCTAGGGTTTGCCATTAACTGGGATGCGCCAAATGAATGCTTTTTTAAACGCATTAACGACAGCACATTTGCGGGCTACCGTTACTCCACAGGCTGGGCAAAAGATCAGCGTGTTTTTTTTGCAGTTCGAACCAGCAAGCCTGTAAAAAGTTCCATATTTTTTGAAGGTATTTACCGTGCGGCTAAAGACTCTGTAAAAAATAAAAATGTAGTGGCCTGTTTAGTGTTCGACACCAAAGCAAACGAAGCCATTGAAATGAAAGTTACTTTAAGTTTTGCAAACATACAAGGCGCAATAAAAGCGTTGGAACAAACGCAAAACATTTATTTTGATCAGGCAAAAAAAGCTGCTGAAAATGAATGGGAAAAACAACTGAGCAAGGTTACTGTAAAAACAAATGATAAAACATTGAAGCAAATTTTTTATACTTCTTTGTACCATAGCTATCTGGCGCCATCCTTATTCAGCGACGCAAACGGCAATTATAAAAATGTAAAAGGCAATGTGCAGCACAGCGATTTACCGGTGTATTCTGTAAGCTCTTTATGGGATGTATTTCGTGCGGAGAGTCCGCTGTTTACTTTGCTGCAGCCGCAACGAGTACCAGCGATCATTAATTCGTATCTCGACTTTTATGATCAGTATGGTTTGCTGCCTGTGTGGGACTTGCAGTTCAATGAAACCAATACGATGACCGGTTATCATGCCGTGCCCATTATTGCTGATGCAATACTAAAAGGCTTTAAAGGCATTGACAGCATAAAGGCTTTTGAAGCCATGAAAAAAAGCGCCATGCAAAACATTCGTGGTACAGATGTTTACCGCCAGTATGGTTATGTGCCACAGGATAAATATGGCAGCAGTGTTACCGTAACTTTAGAGTATGCTTATGATGACTGGTGTATTGCGCAGGTTGCAAAAAAGCTAAATAAAAAAGAATACTACAACATTTTTATGCAACGCTCCGCATCATGGAAAAATCTTTTTGATACGGGCATTGGCTTTACAAGAGCCAAAGATTCAAAAGGAAAATGGGTGGAGCCTTTTGATCCATATTTTTCTGAACATGAACCTGAAAAAGCCATGTTTACTGAAGGTAATTCATGGCAGCATAGTTGGTTTGTACCACAAGATATTTATGGGCTAATTAATGCACATGGCAGCGAACAAAAGTTTATTCAAAAACTGGATTCACTTTTTACAGTAAGCTCACAACTCAATGGTACCAATGTTTCCAACGATATCAGCGGATTGGTTGGTCAGTATGCGCATGGCAATGAACCAAGCCATCACATCGCATATTTATACAACTATGCGGGCATGCCGGGCAAGAGCGCAGAGCGTGTAAAGTACATCACTAAAAATTTATACACGAATAAACCGGATGGACTTTGCGGCAACGAAGACTGCGGACAAATGAGTGCATGGTATGTGTGGAGTGCGCTGGGATTTTATCCTGTAAATGCCGCAACTGGCGAATATGTTTTTGGCACGCCGTTAATGAATGAAACGACGATTAAACTAACGAACAAAAAAACGTTTAAGGTTACTGCAAAAAATCTTAGTGATAAAAATATTTACATTCAATCTGCAACATTAAATGCCAAGCCCTACACAAAATCATTTATCACACACAGTGATATTATTAAAGGCGGCATACTCGTATTTGTGATGGGCGATAAGCCTTCTTTAAGGTTTGGCGTAAAGGATGCTGACAAGCCGGGGAAATAAAAGTATGTGGTTTGTAGTATCTATTTTTTAAAACAAATACATTTTGAACCCGGCTTTAGGAATAGTAGGGATCTTTACTTGCGTCGCACGCTTGTACTGTTAGATTGGATATGAGCTTTAATCTTAGCGTAGTGTTTGACCAAAGCGTTACACGCAGTTTTATTTCACAGAGTTGCACAGAGTAACTACGGGAAACGCTGTGCTTCTTTACTCTGTGTAACTTTGTGGTAAAAAATTCTTTTAATAATCATCATTATTTTCAGTTTCAATTTTTAGGAATGAAAAATATAAATTACCTACTGCTTCTATTAGTCATATTTTTTACTGCATCAAAATCAATTGCACAAAAAATAATCAAAACACAAGTTCTTGTAGTAGGTGGCAGCACCGGCGGAACAGCCGCAGGTATTCAGGCTGCACGCAGCGGTGCACAAACAACTATCGTTGAACAAACCAATATGCTTGGTGGTATGCTAACCGCCGCCGCCGTAAGCTGCACGGATGGAAACAATGGTTTAAAAAGCGGTATGTGGGAGGAGTTCCGACAGGCATTGTATATACATTACGGCACAAATAACTTAGAAACTGGCTGGGTAAGCAACACCTGTTTTGAACCACATGTAGGCGACAGTATTTTTAAAGCGTGGGCAGCAGATGAAAAGAAGTTACAAGTAATGTATGGCTGGTATTTTGATAAAGCCCTTAAAAATAACAATAGAGTAATTGGCGCAACATTCGAAAACATAAAAGGAGAACACCTTACATTAATGGCCGATCTTGTAATTGATGCAACAGATTTAGGCGATGTGTTTGCAAGTGCTGGTGCAGCTTATGATTTGGGCATGGAAGATCCGAAATACAGCAGCGAAAAAGAAGCAAGAGAAAAGAATAATATTATCCAGGATTTAACATGGTCAGCAATACTAAAAGATTATAGAAAGGGTGTAGATAAAACCATTCCCAAGCCTGATGGTTATGATGCAACTAAATATTATTGCAGCACCAGCGATGCACCTTGCAACGATAAACCTTACAAACTAAACACGCAAAAAGTACTAGACTATGGCAAGCTTACCACAGTTGATTCGCTTCACCCAAAGTATATGCTTAACTGGCCGGTGCATGGAAATGATTGTTATTTGAATGTGGCAGAAACCAAACCCATCAAAAGAGAGGCAGAATATATAAAAGCTAAAAATCAAACGCTCGGTTTTGTTTATTTTCTGCAAACAGAATTGGGTTTTAAAAATATTGGTCTGGCCGACGATGAAGTAAATAATGGCATGGCCTGGATGCCATATAATAGAGAGGGTAGAAGGATGAAAGGTGTTGTAAGATTAACGATTAATCAAATTAAAGACCCATACAATTACAATTTATACAGAACCGGAATTGCTGTTGGCGATTATCCAGTGGATCATCATCATGGGCAGTATCCCGGTAAAGTACCCGATATAGAATTTCCACAAATTCCTTCATTCAATATTCCATTGGGGGCATTGATCCCGGAGAAAATCGAGGGGCTTGTTGTTTGTGATAAGGGTATCTCCGTAAGCAATATCGCCAATGGTACAACCCGTTTGCAACCCGTTGTATTGTTAACCGGACAGGCAGCTGGTGTGTTGGCCGCACAGTGTATTGCCGGGAAAATTCAGCCACGAAATGCAAACGTAACGGTGGTACAAAACGAATTGCTGAATTTGAAATGTTACCTCATGCCATTTACAGATGTCAGCCCGCTTGATCCTGCATGGGAAGCCATACAAAGAGTTGGCGCAATGGGTATTATAAAAGGCTTCGGCAAAAGTGTTGACTGGGAGAATAAAACTTTTTTTTATCCGGATAGTACCATTAAAACTGGAGAAATTAAAAATGGTTTACAAACTCTATTCAAAAAAGTTATTGTTAAAAGGAATGATGATTCTTTACTCTCAATTGAAGATGCAGAATATATAATAGTGAAAAATAAAAAGTATTTGTATGATAGCAATTTAAATTCAAGCACCGGAGGGGGAAACTTTTTCGATGCGAGGTTCTGGAAAGAAAAATTGAAGCTTGATAACTTTGATTTAAAAAGAAATATTACAAGAAAAGAGCTTGCGGTAATGCTTGCTTTCTATTCAGATAACTTCAAAAAATATCAGGTCAATTATGATGGAAGTTTGAAAGATTAATAAAGCTTTTGTCAACCTCCTATAATATTCTATTTCCATCTCTTTCTTATCTTGCACACATGGAACAAATATACTTATATAATCATCTCCAGAATTTCACACACAACATTTTCAAAGCCATCGGCTGTTCCGATGACCACGCCACTACCGCTACCAAAGCCCTACTGGCTGCGGATATACGAGGAATAGACAGTCACGGTGTGGCAAGGCTTAGCGGCTATGTGCGTTTATGGGAAGCCAAAAGAATCAATGCAATACCTGATATAAAAATAGTTTATGAAACACCTTCAACCGCTGTGGTTGATGGCGATGCCGGACTCGGTTTAGTGGTTGCTCCTTATGCCATGCAGGTGGCAATTGACAAGGCAAAACTTTGCGGCACAGGTTGGGTAAGTGTAAAGAACAGCAACCACTTTGGTATAGCAGGTTATCACGCTATGATGGCTTTAGAACATGATATGATCGGTATCGCTATGACCAATGCCAGCGCCCTTGTTGCACCAACTTTTTCTGTGGAAAGAATGCTGGGTACAAACCCCATCGCTGTTGCTATTCCGGCAAATAAACAACCAGCATTTGTTGCAGATTTTGCTACTACCACGGCAGCCAATGGCAAACTTGAAATCTTGCAACGGAAAAATGCAGATACACCTTTGGGCTGGGTACAGGACAATGAAGGACATGAATCAACCGACGCAAATATTTTAAAAAAAGCCGGTGCATTATTGCCACTAGGAAGCGACAGAGAACATGGCAGTCATAAAGGTTATGCGTTAGGCAGCATTGTAGATATTTTTTCTGCTGTGTTAAGTGGCGCCAGTTACGGACCATGGGCTCCGCCGTTTCCTGCTTATGTGGCGATGCCCGAGAATATGCCAGGTGTTGGTCTTGGTCATTTTTTGGGTGCCATGCGTGTAGATGCATTTCGCCCCGCAAATGAATTTAAGAGCCATATGGATAACTGGATCCAGCGTTTTAGAAATGCAAAACCTGCGGAAGGTTACGACAAAGTATTAATCCCCGGAGATCCGGAAAGAGAGATGGAAACTATCCGTATGAAAGACGGAATCCCTTTGGTGGAAAGCGTTGCAGAAGATTTGAAAATGGTTGGTGAAAAATTTGGTATTGTTTTTTGACCCGGCTTTCACTATTCTACTATGCTTCGTTGCGTCGCACTCTTGTACGTTCGGATTTTATAGGCAGCTTTTAGCGGTTGGCCTTTAACGGTTAGCTTTTGGTTTCGGCTAATTGCTGATGGCTATTCCAAAGTACAAGAGTGCGACGCAACAGGCGATGCCACATCAAACTAAAGCCGGGCTACTACAACTGTATTTTATTAACTTTATTTCTACAATTGTAAAAAACTGGCGCTTTACTATTGTATTAATTTTGCCCGTTGCTCAACCAATTAAAAACTGTGCTGTTGTAGGGGTACAATAAACAATGAATATGCGCCGGCTGTTAAACACTTATTCTGCTAAACTATTTCTCGGGCTGGTAATATTGCTTATTATTTCTGTGGCTGCCATTACACCGGAAAATGAAGTACGGCCTGTTTATGTACCGGGCAGCGCACAACGCAGCGGAGACGCCGATGCAGGTTTTAACTATATTGTTACCGGGGATTACCTTAAAAGCGGCATTGCACTTAGCTATTATAACCTAATCAATGGAAAGGCCAAAACCAACCCACTTGGCCGGTCCGGAAAAAATGCGGAAGTTCCCTATAATTTTAACGTGGTAAAAAGTGATAACGGTATTGATGTAGTGGCCCCTTCCTGCCTGCAATGCCATGCACAGGTATTCAACGATTCGCTGATTATTGGCCTTGGCAACACTTCGCTTGATTTTTCGAATATAAATAAAAGCGGAAGCTTGATGGTAAAAACGGCAACGAGGTTAATGCAAACTTTTTCACCAAAATCGTATGAGGCTGCGGCCGTATTTATGCGTTCGGCTAAAACAGTTTTTCCACAGATGCAGACTGAAGTGCAGGGCGTAAATGCAGCCGACAGGCTGGCAACGGTTTTGGTTGCTTACCGCGATCCTGTAACACTGGAATGGCAGGATAAACCAACACTCGATATTCCAGATGAAGTAGTACCTACCGATGTACCTGCATGGTGGCTGCTGAAGAAAAAAAATGCCATGTTCTACAATGGTTTGGGACGGGGCGATTTTGGTAAATTTCTTATGCTCAGCAATATGCTTACGGTGAAAGACTCTGCAGAAGCGGCTGAAGTTTCTACGCATTTTGGCGATGTGCTGGCTTACCTGCTTACAATAAAAGCACCTGTATATCCCAAAGCAATTGACCAGCATCTTGCCGCTTCAGGGCGTGTTATTTTCGCCAATGCATGCAGCAAATGCCATGGCCGTTATGGTGAAGATGCCTCCTACCCAAACCTGCTGATACCGGGACAAATTATAAAAACTGACTCCCTGTTATATACCAGCAATTATCAAAACCCGCAGTTTATAGATTGGTTTAACAAAAGCTGGTATGCCGGCGGTACTTACCCTGCAAAATTGCAATCGTTTAACGGATATATAGCACCCCCGCTCGATGGAGTTTGGATAACAGCGCCCTACCTGCACAATGGCTCTGTGCCTACACTCGAAGCTTTGCTCAACAGCAATGAGCGGCCAACATACTGGCAGCGCGATTTTAAAAACCCACAGTACGATTATGAAAATGTAGGCTGGCAATATGCCGTCAAAGAAAAAGCCGACAGTAAAAAAGTGTACAATACCACCCTGCCGGGCTATGGCAATAAAGGGCATTACTTTGGCGACTGGCTAAGCGCCGGTGAACGCAAAGCCGTAATCGAATACCTTAAAACTTTGTAACCGACTGCTGATTTTCTTCAAAAGATAAAAGTCATTTTGAGGCCCGGCTTACGTCCAAGTATTCAGCATTGTTGCGTCGCACGCTTATACGGCTTACACTTTATTCAGCATGTAAAAATCAGGCTTTGCCAAAATATCAACCCGTGATTTTTTATCAATACTGTAACATTCAAAACACCTGACCGTATAGGTAATAAAAAACTATACGCAGGGCCGTAAATACTTTATTGACTGGGTAAGGGTACTTGCTTTTTTTCTTTTAATATTTTTTCATTGTGCCATGCCCTTTGTAACTTATGGTTGGGAGATAAAAGACAAGACGCAGTCCATCGGCCGTAGCCGCTTAATATGGTGGCTGCACCAGTGGAGATTGCCATTGCTGTTTTTTATTTCCGGCGTAGGTATACATTTTTCGCTTGCCAAAAGATCGGTAGTTGCATTTGCCGGCGAAAGAATTGTTCGCCTATTTATTCCGCTCTTATTTGCCATGTTTTTTACCATACCCTCGCAGGCATATTTTGAGTGGCTGCAGGAAGGGAAAATCAATATTTCGTATTGGCAGTTTTACCCCAGTGTGTGGGATATGGTGCCCTACCCCGATGGCTCTCTAACCTGGAGTGATATGTGGTTTGTGGTTTATCTATTTGTATTCTGTATGTTGCTTATTCCTGTTTTTGCTATATTCAAAATACCTTATTTAAAAAATTTAAAAGTAAAGCTGGCCAATATACTTGCCACCCCATTGGGCGTTTCGCTCCTGTCTATTCCGCTTGCACTGCTATATTCTGCTTTGTTTATAGAATATCCCGAATAGATGAGTTTACTGGATGACTGGTTCTTATTCACTTTCTCTTTAGCTTTTGGTGTATGGTTATGTTTTGGCTGGCTCAGAGAAATTCTGGCTCACCTGCGAAAAATACAGATTTAATTTTTTGTCAGTCGCAGCGGTTTGTATTATTACGTTGTTTTACCGCAACTGGTGGAACATGGCATTGCCCAAACAGCACGACAGTGATTTGTATAGCTATGGCATACTCAGTTCAATACAAATCTGGTTTTTAATTCTGGCAGCAATTGGCTTTGCAAAAAAACACCTGAATTACAGCAACAGTTTTTTAAAGTACACCAATCAGGCTGTTTATCCTTTATACATTTTACACCAAACGTTGATTGTTGCAGTAGGGTATTATATTGTACAATTAGACATACCGATACTTATTAAATTGATGATGCTGGTTATTTCTACGTTTACACTCATTTATCTTATCTACAACTACCTTATAAAACCATTTATTTTAACGAGGATATTGTACGGTTTAAAACCGAAACAAAAAAAGCAAGCAGTTCTTAATTAAAAATTATTAGCCCGGTAAATTACAGGTATGTAGGTTTATTTAATTTGGGTAAACTTTCAACAGACCAAAACAAATAAAAGTGGCTTTTGTTAAACTGGTTCACATTAATCCGGCCTCTATGCTTAATGTGAACCATTCTACTCCATATCTGTCACCTGCACCAAAACTGGCTTTTTCCTTTCATCAATCCAGCGGATTGTTTTGATCATTTTCTCTTTACTCATGGCAGTGCAGCCGGCTGTAGGTGTATGATCGTTAACCCAAACATGGAGAAAGATACAGGAGCCCCGGCCTGCAAATATTTTATCATTGTTGTATTGCACCCATATACCATATTCGTACTGCTCATCTTTGCGGTGCATATACTCGAAACTATTCCAGTCTTTATGGGGAACAGTATCGGCATCAGTGAGCCTGTTATAATAAACGGAAGAAACATCATCTACGCATATATCAGCAGTATCTACCTGTTTAAAAGGCAACCGCAATTTTTTAAGCGGATGATAGCTGAATACCGGACCCAATTTAAAAATACCTGCCGGTGATTTACCATCCCCCTCCCGCTTTGCAGGTAACGTAATATCGTGAGGTATTAGTGTAGTTTCATCCCAGGCAATTCCGCTGCTGCCGACAGTTACCGGGAAAGCATCAACCTGTTTCCACGGCATGTTTTTATTTTTACGTTCATACAATAACATGTTTCCTGATATTGACGCTGGGTTTGGTGTTTTTACAAAAATTACCTGCCTGCTGTCTGTAGGAAACAGGTTAAAATAAGCGGGTTGTGCATAAATTTTAAAGGGAAATGCAAACCCTGCAAGCATCAAAAATAATATGCGGATCATTATTGAAATTAATCAAATCATTTGAAATTAACTATCCGGAGTAAAGCTACATAACCGTTATTGAACCCGGCAATAATGAAAATGGTAAAAGTAACGGTGTTGCACACTGGCCAATATTGATTAGAACGTACAAGAGTGCGACGCAAGAAAAGCTTGATAGATATTCAAAACCCTGGCCCATAACTTTTCCTCATATTATTCACCAAAGTTTAAAGCCATTCTGTCTTTTAATTGCGCAGCGATCATTTCCCTTATTTTTGTAGCAATCACTAAATATAAGTATGAGCATCCCTAAAGGAAAACTTATAGCGATCGGTGGAGCAGAGGACAAAGGTTCGCAATTAGACAGAGACGATATTCACCGGGGCAACCACAATTTTGTTGAAGCTGGCATACTGCGCCGCATTGTTAACGAAGCAGGCGGCATTAATGCACGGATTGAAGTGATTACTACCGCGTCCACCATTCCATACGAAGTAGGCGAAAATTATTTAGACGCCTTCGGTAAAATCGGCTGCACCAATATTGGTCTTTTGCATATACGCAACCGTGAAGATGTTGCAGGCGAAGACTACAACCGGCGCATACGCAACTGCGATTGTGTTATGTTCAGCGGCGGCAATCAACTGCGGCTTACAGCAGTATTTGGCGGCACACAATTTCTTAAAACAATTCTTTACAGGTATGCAAATGAAAAGTTTGTAATTGCCGGAACATCAGCCGGTGCTATGGCCATGAGCAGCACGATGATCTATGAAGGAAATGCTTCCCGTGCACATTTAAAAGGTGAAGTAAAAACCACTACAGGCTTAGGTTTTATGGATAAAGTGATCTTCGATTCGCACTTCGAAAAACGCGGCCGCTTTGGCAGGCTGGCGCAGGTTGTGGCTGCAAACCCATCTTGCATTGGCATTGGTTTGGGCGAAGATACCGGCATGCTAGTTACATACGGTAACCGGATGGAGGCCATTGGCAGCGGGCTGGTGATTATTATTGATGGCCACGAAATAAGCCATACCAATATTGCCGATATACACGAAGGCAGTCCCCTAAGTGTTGAAAATTTAAAAGTGCATTTCTGCGCCAAAGGCAACGGCTACCTGGTGAACGAAAGAAAATTTATTGAGCTGATGGGCAAAGAAACCACACCTGTTATGACGGATGTTTATTAATCCCCAAGCACCAAAGGGGAGTAAAAATTTTCTGCTTATATAAAAAAATATGAGAATAATACGATTACCGCTGTTTTGCTTTTCCGTAATTTTTGCTTTTGTAAACATTCATGCTCAAAACACAGCAAAGAAATGGAAGCTTGTTTGGGAAGAAAATTTCAATGGTAATAAACTTGACACAGCTACCTGGAATTACGACGTAAATGGAGATGGCGGCGGCAACAACGAGTTGCAGTATTACACAGCCAGAGATACCAATGTCTATGTAAAAGATGGCCTGCTGCATATACGCGGATTAAAAGAAGATTATCTTACCCATCATTATACTTCTGCAAAACTTACTACCAGCCGCAAGGCTGATTTTACTTTCGGCAAAATGGAAATTAGGGCTAAAATACCAGTGGGCCTGGGCATGTGGCCAGCCATCTGGATGATGCCAACCGACAGCAAATTTGGCAGCTGGCCCTGGAGCGGCGAAATAGATATTATGGAAACCAAGGGCCAAACACCCGAAATTTTATATGGCACCATGCATTACGGACCCGCATGGCCAAATAACCGGTCCACAGGTGGCAAAATAGTAAGGCCAAACCCCGCCGGTTGGGGCGATGATTTTCATACCTATTCCATAATATGGCAGAAAGAAAAAATTGAGTGGCTGGTAGATGGCGTTAAATTTCATGAAGGCAGCATTGCCAGCGTAACCGATCAGAAAAATGTTCCATATCCTTTTAACGAACGTTTTTATTTTATTTTAAACCTGGCACTCGGAGGCAATTTTGTAGACAATAAAATAGACGATGCTGTGCTGCCTAACGAGTTCCTGGTAGATTACCTTAAGGTTTGGCAGCAGGAATAAGTAAATTTTTTTGAGCCCGGCATTTGTTTTTCATAGTATCGTCTCTTGCGTCGCACACTTGTGCGTTCAGAACAATATTGGACATGTAAACCACAAAACCCGCAATGTAAAGAACAAAAAGTTTCACAAAAAAAGCTGCGTGGTCTTTGTGAAAACAACTTAGTGCCATTTGTGGTTAAATGGTATCTTCATCTAATACAAAGTCTTTTTATGCAACGGAGAAAATTTCTACAACAAACCGCACTCGCTTCGGCAGCACTGGCAGCAGCTAACTATTCATCGGCTGCAAACAAGGGCCTCGAATTTCCTTTAGTGCGCACCGCCGAAGCCAACCGAAAGTTTAAAAGTGTTGCTGTTGAAAAACTCATTAAAGAAGTAAAAAGCAAGATCGGCAATAAAGAAATCGGCTGGATGTTTGAGAACTGTTTCCCCAACACACTCGATACAACGGTAGATTTTGAAACCATCAATGGCAAGCCAGATACGTATGTAATTACCGGCGATATAGATGCCATGTGGCTGCGTGACAGCACTGCGCAGGTTTGGCCATACATTCCCTTGTGTAAAGAAGATGCGGCATTAAAAGAACTGGTAAAAGGTGTAATTAATCACCAGGTTAAATGCATTTTAAAAGATCCTTATGCCAATGCTTTTTATAAAGATGTAAACAAAGTAAGCGAATGGAAGACTACCGATATTACTGATATGAAACCCGGCATTCACGAACGTAAATGGGAGATAGACAGCTTGTGTTATCCCATGCGCTTGAGTTATGGTTATTGGAAAGAAACCGGCGACACAACGCCCTTTGACGATCAATGGGTTGCTGCGATGAAGCTGATTGTAAAAACATTTAAAGATCAGCAAAGATTTCATGGGCAAGGGCCATACACATTTCAGCGCAATACTTCCTGGGCCACAGACGGCGTGCCTTTGAGCGGTTACGGCTATCCCGTAAAACCAAATGGATTAATCTGTTCCATGTTTCGCCCAAGCGATGACGCCACTGTATTTCCATACTTAATACCAAGCAATCTCTTTGCATACAGGGCGCTGGACCAAATCAATAAAATAGGAAGTGCAGCAAAAGAGGAAGAACTTTTTTCACAGGAAGTTCATGCTCTGTCGCAACAAATAAAAAACGCGGTATTTGCTGAAGGAATTATTGAACACAAAACATTCGGAAAAATATTTGCTTACGAAGTAAACGGCTTTGGCAGTTATAATTTAATGGACGATGCCAACGTTCCTTCGCTGCTCTCCCTCCCTTATCTCGGTATTCTTGATGAAGCAGATCCGGTGTATCGAAACACGAGGAATTATGTACTTTCCCAAAACAATCCTTTCTTCTTTAAAGGCATTGCTGCAGAAGGTGTAGGCGGCCCGCACGCAGGCATGGATATGATATGGCCATTGAGCATCATTATGCGTGGGCTTACCTCTGATAACGACGATGAAATAAAAATGTGCATAGATACTTTACAAAAAACACACGCAGGTACTGGCTTTATGCATGAGAGTTTTAATAAAGATGATCCTAAGAATTTTACCCGCAAATGGTTTGCCTGGGCCAATACTATTTTTGGCGAATTTATCTGGAAAGTTTACAGGGAAAGGCCGCATTTACTGAATTAAAAAATATCTTTCAACACATAGAAACATCGGCACATAGATATACACACTTATAAAACCAATGTGTAGCTATATGTCTTTGTTTCTACGCGGTTGATTCTTCGCTTCGATAAAAGCTCCTTCAAATTCAGAACGTACAAGAGAGCGACGCAAGTAAAGCTTCATAGATTTTCAAAAGTCTGGTCAAAAAAAAACCAACTGACTAAAAATTCAATTGGTTTTTATCAAAAGCAAAACTACCTGATTATATCTATGCGCCCTTTGCTATATCACCAGTAAGATACTTTCCGGCAAGGCGGAAATAAGCATCCGATGTATTTCTACCAGCTTTACCATCTGCCAGCAGGTGTTCCCCTGCAAGGTTAAGCAACTTTTGTAGTTCCTGTGCTTTTGCTACAAAACGGTTTGGGGCAAAAGCTACGGTATCTCCTAATTGTTTTACTAGGGAAATTCTGTCAGGAATCTGCACCGGCGCAGCCTGTGTTTCAGTTAACCTTCTTAATAAAATGGCAGCGCCACATTGTTTGGAAACTGCAGTGGGGCTATATACTTTATCTTTTATAAATTTTCCTTTTTTATAGTGATTGCTATAGCTCCATAAATAGGGCGAGTTTATGTTTATTGTTGGGTTATGATACCCGTATCCATTGTAGGCTTCCAGCTTATAAAGAACACCAGGTATGCTCCAGTCTGTCCATTTGTCAAGGCCTTTCAACATAAGCGCATCTTCTGCACTAAACTCCCATGAAAAAGGCGGGTTCCCGTTTTGCGGCCGCCCTTTGGGTATCTGAACTGTTCGGGCTCTAAGCGAATCGCCATTGTGCAGGTGTGTACTAAAATTACTCCCCCCTTCCATGCTATGTGTAATACCTATAAAATACCAGGGTATATTTAATTTATTGCCTACAGACTGGTAACGGCTTTTATTGCTGATGATCTTGCTGACAATAACACTTATTTCGGGGAGCTTGCTTGGGTCAACAATACAGGTATCAAAAAGTCGTTGATATTCTGATTGTAGTTGCGGGGTAAATGAGATGGCCATAATTTTATTTTTTAAGATTTGAAGTTAATTTAAATGTTGCATTGAATAAAATAGGCCATCATTTTTTATGCGTGTTTTTTTGTTATTGCACCTTCTTATTTAGATATTTTTTTTGGGCCCAGCCACAGAACATAAATGAATCTTCCGTTGCGTCGCACGCTTGTACACCTTTAGCATTATTCAGCAAAACAAGCTATACTTCTTCATTTTTAAAATCATCAATTACTTTTATAAACTCCATCGATTGCACAACGTAGGTCCATTCAGGCGTACCAAACAATAGTTTAAACCATTTTTTATTGCTGTTTTCAACAGAGATATTCTTAAACAGCCAAATAGCGGCAAGTGTAAATGCAAGTGCAATGGGAAATGGAATAAGCCAGAATTTTAATTCACCAAAATTAATCCATGAACTGTTCCACCAGCAGGTAACCCAAAGCGGCATTTGCAAAAATAAAATACGTGTAATAGTAATGGTAGACAACTGGAGCTCCGCTAATTTTTTTTGCGCATATACAATGCTCTCGCTCAAATTAATTTGCTGTATAAGTACAATATGTTTAATATAAACAGCAACTGCAATAATGTTTACCATAATTATCATCGTTACTGAAACGGTGAAATAAGGATTTATAAAATAAGTACCCCGAACGATGGCAGCTAAAAAAGCAATCCATACCATACCAAGAACTGCAACTGCAATTTTAAAGGCAGTAAGTTTTCTCAATTTTGAATTGGCTTTTTGCTTTTGCAAGGCTGAAACCAGGTCTGCATTTAATTGCATTACCTGCATCAATAAGTTTTCTTCTGTTCTGTTTTTGTAATCCTGTAAAAGATTGTCAATACTTGTTTCCATTGTTAATTGTTTTTTTTAAATTTTTGTTTTAGTTTATCTTTTATCCGGCTGATTTTTGTGGTAACGTTTGTTTCTGTAATACCCAGTATTTCTCCAATTTCTGCTGCCGGTTTTGCATCAAGATAAAGTAACATCAATGCTCGGTCCAATTCGGGTAATTGGTTGATGAATTGCTGCAGCAGTATAAAATGTTGTTCCTTTTCATTTGAACATTCCTCAGCTGTATTCAAAGCTGCTTCATTTTCATCCAAGGGAATAACGGTCGCATTTCTTTGTGTTTTACGATAAAAAGAAATAGCAACATTTAATGCAACACGGTACATCCACGTAGAAAACTTATTGGTATCATTAAAACTAGCAGACGATTTCCATAGTTCAAAGACCATTTCCTGGGCAAGGTCTTCGCGGTCGCTTTTATTGGGACAATAGGAATTACAGATTCTGAAAATAATCGCTTTGTTTTCCTGAATGAGTTTAAGAAATATTTCTTTTTGGCTTTGCGTTTCCATTGCTTTTGTAATATGCTCTATACTATTATTCGCTAAGAGCGAAGAAAAATCACAGCGAAAGGAAAATTTCTTTTAGATGCACATTGCTATGGCGCACAAGCATTCCTCTATGGAGGGAAGTATAGCTTCATAGAAAGAATAAAAGCCGGGCTGCTAAAATTGCAATTATACTTTAAGCGTATCGATGATTGTTTGGGCGGCCATTCTGCCTGTTTCGGCTCCGCCATTCATAAAGCCCTGGAAGTTGTAACTGCAATGCTCGCCTGCAAAATATAAATTACCAACCGGCTCGCCTTCGCTGCCTGCCATGCTGGTGTACTGCCCAACTTTATACGATACATAACTTGCTTTTGAATAAACATATCCGGGCCAGTTCCACAACTGAAAATTATTATTAAACTGTGCCGCCACGCCGGGAAAAACGCCATCAAGCGCTTTTACATATTTATCTCTCGCAGCAGTTACCTCCATGTTACCAACTTCAATACCAGCCTTGCCCCCGGGGAAAATTGTATAACCTCCGGGGCCTGTATTATTGTGCTGCATTTGCGTATGATCGTAACCATTCATCATGCCGTTATCAGAAAAAGCATAACCAGCATAGCCCTGTTTGCGCCATACCCTTTCATTTACACCAATAAACATTTTTGAATTGCTGCCATAGCCAAGATTGTTGATGGCGTTCATTTTCCAGTCGGGCAGCGGAACCTGCATGTCCACTTCGCGGAGTACCGTGAAGGGCAGGGTTATTAAAACAATATCTGCGGTTGCTCCAATATTGCCGGCACCTGACATTTTAAAATTAAGCCGGTAAGTTTTATCAGGGTTTTGTTTTATAGAAGTAAGAAAGTGATTGGTCAACACATAGTCCTGCATTTCATTGGCGAGTGCTTCACATATTTTATGGTTACCGCCAACCACAGAATAACGTTCATCACTTTCACCATATAATTTATATTCATTTTCATCACCGGGATCGAACACTGCAAGAAAACTTATCGCCGATTGTTCGGTTGCTTCCATACCATATTCGCAGGTATAACTGTTATAAATAAAATCACGGAACCAGCCTTTTATGCCAAGGCTGTCTATGTAATGCATAATGCTCATACTATCGAGCCTTAAATCATCGGCAGAATGACTTTTATAACTGATCTCGTCGCTTAGTGAGTCAATATCTTTTTTTATTTGCGCTGTGTAAGGATGCAGTTCCTGCAACACATCTTTAAGGTGGTAATATTGCCCGTTAAAGAAATAAGCAAATTCTTCCAGCGCAAGTTCCGATGGTTCACGCCTGTCTATCATATTGAGGTTAAAATGCTTTACAAGACTGAGCATATCTTCGTGATCACTGTCAATAAATTCTCCGCCCATTTCTGTCCAAAGGCCCTCTCCCATCATATCGTTAACGCTCATTATTCTACCGCCAATTCGTGGGCTGCCTTCATAAATATTTGCGTTATACCCAGCCTGTTTTAAAATGTACGCTGCATGCAAGCCGGCAATGCCTGCACCAATGATTGCAATGCTGGGCTGCTCTTTTATTTTCGTCCGATCTGAGCATGACTCGTACAATCCGGCAAGACCAAAAAATGCGGCAGCTTTAGCCGTATCAGAAATAAATTGACGCCGCGAAAACATATGTAATTTTTGCGCTTCTACTATAGCTTCCACATCAGTAATATTATGCTCTTGCGCATGCACTGACAAGCGGAATAATTGCTTTAACTTCTGAAGCGAAACTCCTTTTACCGATTTTTTATACCCCGGCATATTAATTGATTTACAATTGAACTTTGAAGATAAAGTTTTGTTTTGAAATTATTTATTGACCGGGCTCACGAACATTTATGATCGTCCGTTGCGTCGCACTCTTGTACGTTCAAATATTCTATTTAGCTTTTATCGCAGCGTAGTTCAAAGCGTAACGGGCTTCCTGCCATTGAGAGGCTTCCGAAGCAATCCCCTGCCATGCGTTAATGTTAAATTCATGTTATGCCAGGAGATTGCTTCGTGCCTCGCAATGAAGCGGAGTTTATCTAAAGAAAATATACGCAATAAATATAGCGGCAATAACACCAATAAAATCTGCAGCCATACCAGCCCAAACAGAATAACGGACATTTTTTATTCCAACACTTCCAAAGTACAAAGCAAGAATGTAAAACGTGGTATCTGCACTCCCCTGGAAGGTACAGGCAACTTTACCAACAAAACTATCAGGGCCGTAAGTTTTCATTGCATCGATCATTAAGCCACGTGCGCCGCTACCACTGAATGGTTTCATAATAGCAGTTGGCAATGCAGGAACAAAATCTGTATTTACGCCGGTTAAATGCAGCAGGTAAGCAACGCCATCTGTAATATAACCAAGTGCTCCGCTGTCCCTGAAAACACGAATGGCCACAAGCATTCCAACCAGGTAAGGAATAATTTTTAATACCACATTAAAGCCTTCCTTCGCTCCTTCAATAAATGCATCGAACACAGAAACTTTTTTCCATACGCCACCAAGAATAATTGTAACGATGATAACTAACAAAACAAGATTACCCGAAACTGCACTGAAGGTATTTTTCATTTCAGGGCTCATGAAATAAACGCCCACCATTAAAGCCACAACAAATAAAAGAATAGCGCTAATCCATGATATAAAAACAATATCCCATTTAAGCTTTTGCTTTATACCCACCACAAAAATTGCAGCCAGCGTTGTTATTACTGTTCCTAAAACACAGGGAATAAAAACACTGGTTGCATCGGTAGAACCGGCGGCAAGGCGATAAGTAAAAATTGAAAGTGGAATTAAGACAAGTCCGCTGGTGTGCAGCACCAGAAACATTATCTGCGGGTTTGATGCGGTGCCTTTATTTGGGTTAATATCTTCCAGGCTTTGCATGGCTTTTAAACCAAAAGGCGTTGCAGCATTATCGAGCCCGAGCATGTTGGCGCTGAAGTTCATTACCATTTGACCCATGGCGGCGTGGCCATCCGGCACTTCGGGGAACAACCTTTTCATGAAAGGGTTGAGCCTGCGTGCCAGCCAGTTAATGGCGCCAGCTTTTTCAGCAATGTTCATCAGGCCGAGAAAAAAAACCATTGTGCCTGCAAGGGAGAAAGCTACATCAACTACCGAAGATTTTGCAGAGTCGAAAATACCATCAACAAGGGTTTTGAAAATGGTGGTATCGCCAAGAAAAATTGACTTGATCAACGCAATAACAAAAGCGATTACAATGAAAGCAACCCAAACGATGTTTAATGCCATACCCGCATTCCGCCTCAGGCGGAGAATTTGATGAAACCCTAAAGTAAAATAAAGTTTCGACTTATACACGGCAATGTTACTTTTGCCGCTCGAAAACGGGAACTGGCTGTTGAAAGCTGAATAGAATTCTAACGTACAAGTGTGCGACGCAAGGAACGATCAATAGTTATTCATTAGCCGGGTTCAAAAAAATATAAACTGTAAACTACAAAATTTTAAATATGGCTTTACAAGCTGGAATTGTGGGATTGCCAAATGTGGGGAAATCTACTTTATTTAATGCATTGAGCAATGCAAAGGCACAGGCGGCTAATTTTCCGTTCTGTACCATTGAACCGAATATTGGCGTAATTACGGTACCTGATGAGCGGCTGATTGTGCTGGAAAAATTAGTGAAGCCCAATAAAGTGGTGCCTACAACAGTGGAAATTGTAGACATTGCCGGCCTTGTAAAAGGCGCCAGTAAAGGGGAAGGTTTGGGCAACCAGTTTTTGGGAAACATTCGTGCTACGGATGCTATCATCCACGTGCTGCGCTGCTTTGATGATGACAATGTGATTCACGTAGATGGCAAGATTGACCCTGTGAGTGATAAAGAAATTATTGATACCGAACTCCAGTTAAAAGACCTTGACAGTGTTGACAAGAAAATAAACAAGACGGAGAAATTAATAAAGACTGATAAAGATGCGCCTGCTGCATTAGTTGTGCTGAAAGATTTAAAGAATCATCTTGAGCAAGGCAAAAATGCACGTGGTTTTGAAGTAAGCAAAGATGATAAAGAAAAATATTTAGCTGATATTTTTATGCTTACGATGAAGCCGGTGATCTATGTTTGTAATGTTGACGAGAAATCTGTTGTTAGCGGCAACCATCACACAAAAGCTTTGATGGAAGCAGTGAAAAGCGAAAACGCTGAGATACTTTTTGTTAGTGCAGAAATTGAAAGTGAGATTGCTGTTATGGAAAGTTTTGAAGACAGGCAATTGTTTTTGGAAGACATGGGGCTGCATGAAAGTGGTGTAGCGAGGTTAATAAAATCTACTTACAAAATTTTAAATCTTGCTACTTATTTTACTGCTGGTGTACAGGAGGTTCGTGCATGGACCATTACAAAAGGCATGCTTGCACCGCAGGCGGCAGGCGTTATTCATACCGATTTTGAAAAGGGTTTTATACGCGCTGAAGTTATTAAGTATACAGATTTTGTAAAACTTGGTACAGAGGCTGCATGCAGGGAAGCCGGTAAGTTAGCAGTGCAAGGGAAAGATTATACAGTTGAAGACGGGGATATAATGCACTTTCGATTTAATGTGTAGAACCTTTACCAGAAAGGATTACAGCAAAATTTTTAAAGCCGTTTCATTTATTTGAAGCGGCTTTTTTTATTGCAATGTTTTGAGCCAGGCTGAGGAAAAAGTGTGAGGCTTTAGTTCCGCATCAGGCAGACTCGTGTACGGCTTTTATGGCAGCAAAAGTTGTAAAACAGAAGAATTACAAAGGCTTTATTAATAAAGGCGCCTTTTATTTATCATTTCAAAAATCTGCAATCTTAAATAAAAACTACGGCTATAATCCTGACAACTATCAGCTTTTAAAATGTTTAAGATCATTTACCCTGCGTTTGGTAACGAATAATTTTACGGAGCAAGTAATAATTGGCGTGTTTCTTTAAAAGGATATTGGTAAAGATGTGGCCGGGCCAAAATCAGGCAAACTTAATTTCATTTGCGATTTAGCTTAAACATAGGGAAGTAATAAAATTCATACTCCATTCTATTTGGAAATTACTTCTATTTTAAATTGGTTAAATCATAAATGTTTGATATATTGTACATTCGAAACAAAAGCAACCATTTGTACTTTTTAATCTGCCAGCTTTTTTATTTCTCAATATGTTTTTGTTATCCTTATTCGAAATAATTTTATTATTAATCAATAAATCAAAAACAATGAAAAAAATCAACTTAAAGAGTCTCCTTGTACTCTCGTTGCTGCTTGGCAGCAGCTTTGCATTTAGCCAGACTAAAAATCCAGTTTCCCAACAAAGAAGAGTTGAATTATTACCAGGACAAAAATTACCGGAATACAGAGCTTCTTTTAATCCAACTATGAAAACGATTGCTAACCCTGCACTAATTCCGACTATAACGGATGGTGTAGACGTAAGAATTTTCCCTTCTTCAAGTATTCAGGCAGAAGTTACCATTGCCATTAACCGTTCAAACCCGCTCAATTTGCTTGCCAGCGCAAATACTTATGTTAGCACTTATAATCAGGGATATTACTCATCATCAGATGGTGGTGCAACTTGGTCTGGTTCAGATGTGCTTTCAGGAATTAGCTTAAGCCAGGTTTACGGCGATCCAACGGTTTGTTTTGCCAATGATGGCGCGGCTTACATGACTTCCATTAATGCCCTTGGGGGTTATTGGTTTCAAAAGTCAACCAATGGCGGAACAGCATGGTCTGCTGCTTCAAGGCCGGATAAAGGCACTGGTTACGATAAGGGAATGTCTACCTCTGATGACGTTGCTACCAGCCCTTATGTAAACTCGTTTTACCATGCCTGGTCAGATTTTAATTCAGGCAATGGAGCTGTTGTATTAAACAGAAGTGCAGACGGCGGCGCAACTTTTTTACCAAGGGTTACACTCCGCAGTGGCGCGGTTGGTTTTGGTCAGGGCACCTGCGTGCAAACAGGTCTTAATGGTGAAGTATATGTTTGTTATGCCGACCATACCAGCGTTATTTCGCCATACCCTGCAACAGGAATGGGTTTTGTAAAGTCATTAGACGGAGGAGCTACTTTTACGCCAGCTACTGTTATTTTCCCTTATTCTGGTAACAGGGTAGATTACACCTCAAGCGTTTATAATTTTTCAAGGGTAAATGATTTTCCTTCCATGGCAGTTGATAAAAGCAGCCGTAAACCAGGCAGGATTTATACTGCCTATTCGGAAAAAAACAGCATTGACGGCCATTCAGAAATTAAAGTGCGTTTTTCCGACAATCAGGGTTCAACCTGGAGTTCAGCAGTAACAGTTAACATCCCAATTGCAACTCAGAGCTTTTTTCCATGGATTACTGTAGATGCCACTACCGGCCTTGTATTTGTGGCATATTATGCATTTGATCAACCTACCGGGTATTCAACCAATACTTATGTAGCGATATCTCTAAATGGTGTAAAATGGAAAAATCAAAAAGTAAGCGATGTTCCACACATAACTGCCGCTATTAACAATACCCTTTTCGCAACAGGTTATGCCGGCGATTATATAGGCATTGCAGCACAGGGAGGCAAAGCATACCCTACCTGGATGGATAACCGGAATGGTACCTGGCAAGTTTATTGCTCGCCTTTAACAATATCAAGAGCTTTTGCAGACGCTCAGGATATAGCAGCCAAGCCAGTTGAAACAAATAAACTTATCGTTAGTCCCAATCCATTTAAGGGAAACATCAATGTAACACTCTCCCTTAAAAATATCCGTTCAGTTGAACTTTACCATCAAAATGGTTCGCTGACAAAACGCTGGGATAATGTATCATCAGGAACTACTCTAAATGTAGGAACTGTACCAAGAGGTACCTATGTTATTAAAGTAACAGACAAAGACAATGTAGTACATTCCCAAACAATTATTAAAGAATAGCTTTTATAGCTGTATTGAAAAATAAAAAGCCCTGTCAAAATAAATTGACAGGGTTTTTTTATCAATGCAATTTTTGAGGCCGGCATTTGAAATACTATGAAGCTTTGCTTGCGTCGCACTCTTTTACTGCATTACTTAAATTGGCAACTTTAGATAAGCAGGCAAAATATTTTATGGGTCTACCATTCTAAATTGACCATTGACAAATCACCATTGACGCTCAAAGTTGCGGACGTACAAGTGAGTGACACAACGAAGATGCCAAATGAACTGTAGCTGATAACCAAAAAATGCCTTTTGTTCAGGCTTTAAATTTTTGCGTATATCCAAAGGCTAAGGGAGCAGCAACGCCTTATTTCTTATGTCTACATTCTGCAGCAGCTGATAAAAATTTTTATTCGAGGCAAGTTCTGTTAACCCATCCAAATGGGTTTGGTGGTGCATATCGGTTCCTATCAGGCTAACCATTCCGGTGGTAATAAGCTTTTCTGCAACTTGTTTTATTTGCTTTCCATAATAGCCATTAATTGATAAAAGGTTTACCTGCAACAGGCAGCCCATATCAATAAAACGCTGGTATGTTTTAAAATCGCGGTGGTAGTAGCTGTACCGCTCAGGATGGGCAAGTACGGGCTGAAGGCCTTTTAGCCTTAACTGAAAAATTACCCTTTCCATATTTGGCGAAGGGGCCATATAAGACATTTCGATAAGAATGAGGTTTTTGCCAAAAGTTAGCAGTGGCTTGCCGGCCAATATATTTTTTTCCATTTCGAGGTCTACCATGTACTCGGCGGCGGCTTCAATTTTTATATTGATATTTTTCTGCTGTAATGCCTGCTGCACAAGTTCTAATTTTGGCATAATGGTATCAGCATCGTTTGGATACATATCGGAAATGATATGCGGGGTGCAGATTAGTTTTGAATATCCCAACTGCTGCAAAGCGGCAATAAATGTAATGGTTTCATCCAGTGTTTTAAGGCCATCATCAATGCCCGGCAACAGGTGCGAATGCATATCTGCCCCAATAAACGAAAGGTCTGGTGTTACTTTAGCTGTTCTAAAAAAGGAAAACATGGGTAAAGATATTGTAACCTGCTAATAAATTGTTGGATGCGGATGCGTTTGTTATTTACCGCACCATCGAAAAAAATATGAGTACCTGCAAAGGTTATCTCATTTAAAAAACAAAAGAAAAGTTTTAATAATAACAATAAAATAGATTTTTACTTTTTGGTTGTGTGCATATTTTTTATTCAGCTCAATTTTGTGGGGCAATATTTTGTATATATAATATTCTTCAGCATTAGCGTGCGTTGCCAGTATCGCATTTTCATTGCGGAATTCGATCGACGCATAATCGGTAATTCCGGGTTTTATCATGAGCATTTCGCGTTGTGCGGCGGTGTATAAATTCACATATTTTCTTAGTTCGGGTCGCGGGCCTACCAGGCTCATTTCGTTTTTTAGCACATTCCACAACTGGGGAAGCTCGTCCAGTTTATGCTTTCGCAGAAAAAACCCAAACCCAGTTATACGCTTATCCCTGCTGTCGATAGTTAAAGACCCTACCTCCTCCGAATGTTGATACATGGTCCTGAATTTATAAAGGGTAAAATCTTCTCCAAATTTACCAACTCTTTTTTGGGCGAAAATGATACTGCCACCTGATGTAATTTTTATGAGTATTGCAATTAGGGCGAGCAATGGCAGGAGGAAGATAAACAGAAATGCAGAAATGGTCACGTCAAAAATCCTGATCGCGACAATATCGGCATAAGAAGTTTTTGGTTTATATATTTTATCAGGTAAAGCCCTAAGCCGGTCGTTATATATTTCTGCATGCATCGGCTTATGCTGATCGGTTTTAAAATCATCTTGAATCATATATTGGTCCGGATAAATTATTTGTTCAAAACTTCTCTCACAGAGTCTGCTACGGCCTCAGCTATCAGTTTGCATTGTTCTTTGCTCAGTTGCGGATAAACAGGTAACGAAATTTCATTACAGTACTGGTTATATGCCCCTGGATAATCTTCAATTTTGTATCCACCATTTTTAAAAATAGTGAGCATGGGCAACGGAATAAAATGTACATTAACAGCTACTCCCCGTTTTGTAATCAGCTTTATAATTTCATCCCGCTGCTGTTCATTTATTTTTTTTATGCGCAATGGGTAAAAGTGATACGATGGAAAACATCCTTCCTTTTTAAATGGCGGACAAACTGCCCATTGAAACGCTGTAAAAAATATGTCGTAAAAATCAAATATTCTTATCCTCTCCAAAAGTAGTAAATCTTTGTACTTTCTGAATTGAGCCAGGGCAATCGCTGCCAATACATCCGGCATATTCATTTTAAACCCGGGGTAAATAATATCATATTTCCATCCGCCATCTTTAGATTTTGAGAAAGCATCTTTGGTTTGCCCATTCAAGGTCCATAATCTCAGTGTCTCGTAAATTTCGCTGTTATTAAAAGGCCCTGGCATATTTAAACAAATAATGCCGCCTTCGGCAGAAGTTACATTCTTTACCGCATGCAGGGAAAATACGGTTATGTCTGCCACTTCAGCAATGGATTTATTGTTGTACACCGCACCAAGTGCATGCGCTGCATCTGAAAGCAAAAGAATTCTACCCAGTGCTCTTTGCTTTTCGCTGGACGCGATAAATTTTTGCTTAACTGTATCGCTATTAATTACGGCATTAATCTCATCATAATTACAGGGCCAACCACTAAAGTCTACGCTTATTACAGCTTTTGTTCTGGAAGTAATGGCAAGTCTTATTTTTTCCGGATCAATGTTAAAATCTTCGGCTACATCCACCATCACTGGCGTTGCCCCAATATGCATTACTGCCAGCGCTGTTGCGCAATAAGTATAAGCCGGTATTATCACTTCATCACCTCGGGTAATTCCAAACCAATGGAGTACCAGCATCATTGCGGAAGTAGCAGAACTTACCGTGAGCGCATTTTCTACATTACAAAAAGAGGCAATTTCAACTTCCAGCTGTTTTGCCTTTGGCCCTGTTGTAATCCACCCGCTTTGCAGCGTTTGGGTAACCTCATCTATAATATCCTGGTCAATATATGGTGGCGAAAATGGTATCTGCATAATACTTTATACTTAATACGCCGGTCAGCCTAACAATATCAATAATCGGGAAACACCTGATAACGCCAGCGTTGTTAACGAAGGTGCTTTCAAAAAAGCAAAGCCGCAATAAAAAAAACACCTTTAATAGATATTTAATTTTTACCGCACAACGTGTCAATTAATGGTTTTGTATTTTGCTCATTAAAACTTATCTGTACAATACCCCCGCCACGGCGTTGAGTAAAGCTCAAGAGTAGATCTTACGTTTGACTCTAAAAATTCAACTAACTTTTTTTCCGCTGGTTATCTATAATTCGTTCAACACCACCTGCCATTTTGTAAAAACACTTTCCTGATTAAATTGTTGCGCATACATACGCGCATTGATACATGAAGTGATACCTAATTCAGGGTTTTCAATAACCCTGCTAATTGCCACTGCCATCGCCTCATCGTCGTCTAGGTTAACAAGAAAGCCATTTTCTCCGTTTTTTATCATCCAGGGAATTCCTCCACTGTTTACAGATACTATTACCAACCCTGATGCCATGAATTCAACAAGGGTTACCGGCGCATTATCTACACGGTTTGTACACAGAAAAATATCATAATCCTCCGCATAGGCCATTTTAGCACTGTGCCCGAGATAGCCCGGAAAGATAATTTTATCTCTCAATCCGTAATCACCGCTCATTTGTTCAATTTTCTTTTGCAAACCTCCGTCAGTACCTGCCATCAGCATTTTAAAAGAGGGATATTTTTTTGATAGAATTAAAGCCACCCGAACCGCCATCTCAGGGTTATAGACCTCGCTGAAAGAACGCATCCAAAGAAGATGAGGGCGAAATATCTTCTTGTTGAGCACAGGATAAGCCGATATATCCAGGCTGTTTTCTATAACCAGCGATTTAATCCCAAACCTTTCAAGAAACTGCTGCATAAAAACAGAAGGGCAAACGATTATATCAGCCCTGCCCATAGCCTTAATAAATTTATACTCACCCGCCAATACCTGCTTTGGAATAGAACCGCCATGAACGATTAATATCACTTTCTTACCAAGCTGTTTTAATAAACGCACCGATACATCCTGCCAAATAAAACTCATCCTCGTGCCATATAACGGAACAATGGCAATATTGAAGCGACTGCATTTGCTAATGATAACATAAATGGTAGCTACTAATTTGTAAAGCTTTTTATATTGCCTGGTGGCGGTTACAATACCAATATTGTTCTTTACAAATAATGCTGTGAGTTGCTCTGCCGCAGACGTTGCATGCTCTGAATTTTTCGAATGGTAGAACGAACCTATAATCAGAATTTTTTTCTCTATCATCTTTATCGTAAAATATTTTTGGGGCCAGTCATAAGCTTTTTATGGCGGCTTCGTTGCGTCGCACTCTTGTACTTTCTGATCAATGTTCGACAAAAAATAAATTTAAATATTAAGCTTCAATTCGATAATTTTATGAAGTCAAATATCCAGTTAACCCCGGTATTTTGCCGATAAAAAATTTATTCACAGCTAAAAATAAAACCCATGAAACATTTAAACTTAATCTTCATTTGCGCTGTATTATCATCAGGCATATACGCCCAAAAAGTGCTAACTGTTGAAAACGACACGATCAGTGGCGGCAACTGGTTACACAACATTAAAATAACAAACAGCTACGATGGCAATTGTTATTTAATCAGTTCCCTTTATCAAACCTGGAATGCAGGCACCAGCAGTTACGCCAATTCTCTTTTAACAACCTACACCAATAATACAGATGGTACAATTAGTCAGTTTCTGAGCCAAACATGGAATGGATCATCCTGGGTTAATGTGGTAAGAGAAACCTTTACTTATACTGCTTTTGGAAAGCCTTCTCTCACTGTTTCAGAAATTTATCAGGGCAGCAACTGGCAAACCAGCGGTAATACTGTTTTTACCTATGATATTAACCATTTTCTCGTTGTGGATTCTACCACCAGTATTTTCGGCATTACCCTTCCGCTTTTAAAAAATCTCTATACAAATAATGGCGATGGTTCTCCCAGTCAAATTATTGACCAAACCTGGGTGCCTTTTCCACCACCCGCCAAATGGAAAAATGCAGGTCGCCAAACACTTACTTATTACAACAACTCACCAAATAAATACTTAGCAATTAAAAACGAAACAGCGTCAGGTAATAACTGGATAAATTCAGATTCCACCTCATATTCCTACAACGGAAACGGTAACGCTTCTTATTCAATAAAACAGCTTTGGGAAAAAGGTTCATCAACCTGGAAAAATTCGGTTAAAGATAATTTTACTTACAATGGCAACACACTAAATATCAGCATTACCCAAAAATGGAATAGTGTCTCCAGCATTTGGCAGGATTCTGCAAGGGATACTTATACCTACAACAGCAACTGCCTTTTGCCAATTACATTGCTCAACTTTAATGCTATACACCAAAACAATAAAGTACAGTTGAGCTGGAACACTGCCGGTGAAGTTAACAGTGATCATTTCAATATACAACGCAGCAGTGATGCTGTCAACTTTATAAACATTGGTAAAGTAAATGCTGCTGGCCTCAGTTCTTCACAAATGAGTTACAGTTTTACAGATGATATTTCGCAACTAAAAACAAACAAAGTCTATTACCGGCTTCAACAGGAAGATAAAGATGGAAAGATAACTTTGAGCAATATTGCGGCTATTTCCATTACTGGCAGAACCTTGCAATTCCTTCTGCTTCCAAATCCTGCAAGGAATTATTTTACCATTATTCCCGATGGCAGTATTGATCTTAATAAAACGACAATCAGCATCTCGTCTGTTTCAGGTAAAGTGCTTATTCAACAAAAGCTAAGTGGTGTTGGTAACCAAAAGATAAATATATCTTCTTTGCCAAAAGGCATATATGTTGTGAGCCTTATAACCAATGGCAATATTCAAACTCAAAAACTGGTTGTTGACTAATCCACCAATTTAAACAGGGCTTTTACAGTTTTAGCGATTACTGTAAAAGCCCTGTTTTTTAGTTGGTTACCAGCCCCATTTTAATTTAACTGAGCGTAACGGCTGTTTGAAGGCTCAACACTGATTTAGACGTACAAGTGTGCGACGCAACAAAAGCCTCATAGATGTTCTAACGCCAGGCTCAAAATCTAAAAATGCTAAAAATTATCCATCCGTTTTAACCATTTCTACCGAACCCTTATGTTCTTTTGCAATACGCCAGCCTACTTTTTTATACGCATTAATTGCATGTAAATTATCCGCTTTTACGGAGAGCGTAAGCAGCTTGATACCGCTTGAAATAGCTTCATTTTCGAACTGGTTCATCAATAATTCAAAAACACCTTTTCCTCTGAACGCAGGGTGAACGCCAATTACAACAAGTCCGAGCCGCTTTGCAATACCGGCAACTGCCACGAATTGAGCAGGCTGAACTTTAGGCTTCTCATTAAAAAAATTTCGAAAAATGTTTTTTAAGATGAGCGGATAGAATACCAATACCTGCTTATTAAAAATGAGCCACGGCTTTTTTGCGAATGCCACTACAGCCTGCTTCATTGCATAGCGCATCATTCCACTTGTTGAACCATCTCCGGTATATTGAGGTGCCAGGGCTCCAATATATCCAACTATATCGCCTTCACAATTTACATGATATAAGAAACGGTTCTCCCCTGCAAGAAACCATTGAAAGGTTTTAATAACAACTGCATTGCCAAGTTTGGTTGAAAATGAATTCGGGAAGCATAAGCGGTTGCATTCACTGATTTTTTCAAGATCAAATTGCGAGCTTCTGGCTACCTGGTACATATTTGATTTTTTTAACCGGATAAACAAGTGAAGGAGTGGCCACCGCCAACATCAGCAATAATGGTTGCAATGAAATCTTTAGCCCATTGTGAATTACAACAAGGCAAAAAAACAGTAGAAAATAAATCCCATACTCCCGCTGTATTTTATGCCTTCTCAAAATCTGAAAAAATGTAACAATAAAAAAGCCCCAGTATGTGATAATACCCAATAATCCATCTTCTGCGCCAATCCTGATAAATTCGTTGTGCGCACCAGACTCCACTTGATACAAATTATTTTTTGTAATCTCAGCCCCAAAATTACCGGGACCAACTCCGGCAAGCGGCTGTTCTTTAAACAAAGACCATCCAGCTTCTACGAGCAGATCTCTGCCTGAGGAACCCGCTTGTTCATAACGATCTTCAATCAAGCCGTTTGTCTTTTCACTCACGTAATAATAGATCAGCATTGCAGCAGGAATAAGCAGTACAAAAAGAAAATAGCTTTTCAGTTCCGTGCGGTGAAAAAGAAAGTACATGATCATCATTATCCCTAAAAAATAAATGCCACCCCTGGAAAAGGTAAGTATCATTAAAATAGCAGAACAAAATAGCCAAACAATGTTCATCAAAAGGTTCTTTCTTTCCTGATCATTCATTATAGAAAAGAAAAAAACTGTACAAGAAAACCCAAGATATCCGCTAAGCTGAACCGGCGCCAAACCATTGGTTCCTTCTGAACCGGAATGGGCTGCTTCAAATTCAACATTACCTACTAAATAGCGAACGATGATTATCCCTATCAAAAAAACTGTTGCGTATTTAACGCTGTTTAAAATAGTATTGGCCAGAACCGGCGAAATTATATTTGAAGAGGCCCAGGTAACAATAATTGCCAGTGCAAGTGAATTGGTGAGCAACCCCCTTGTAACGTCAGCGTTAATTGACCTTGTGCTGTTAATAAACTCAATGACGATGAAAAGTAACAGAAGTATAAAACTTCTTGAATGAAGCCTTACGCCGGGGCCGCCTTTTAAAATGAGCACAGAAAAAACGGCAATATAGAAATATGGCATAAAGAGATATGGCAGGCTGTGTACCCACACACGCATATACATTTCAGCATAAATCATGAAAGGCAATAAAGAGAATAAAGCCCTGATATTGTTCTGAAATGCAAGAAAAAGACATACCACTGCCAGCATTACATACAGCACTCCTATAAATTCAGGCACTACCCTAAAACCAAGAAATATTCCTATGCAGAATGCCACAAGATAACCCTGCAAAGAATTTATTTTATAAGGCGTATGCTTACGCAAAATAGTTATTTAATACTTTGATACTGTTGCCAGCCCAGCTTTCCAGTGTTAGTGCACTTGAATAATTACGACCATTGATAATCATTTTCGAAAGTCTTTCTCTATCTAACTCTAAACTGCTGATAATTTCAACAAGCGCATTGCTGTTCGCTACATTGAAAAGAAAGCCTCTTTCTTCCTTACCCATCATTTCTGCAGCTAAACCAATATTGTTAAGGATTGGTATTACCCCATGAAAAAAACCTTCAAGGGGCACTTTCCCAAATCCTTCTGACAGAGAAGCCTGCACAACAAAATCTGCCTGTCTGTATAGTTCCCGTAATCCAGTGTCAGTTTTATTTCCTGTCAAAAAAATATTGTTTCCCAGATTATTTTTTTCAATGAATTGCCGGTAACTGTTTTTTAAAAAACCATTACCAACAATATACAGCCGAAAATTAAATCCGTTATCAAACAATATTTTGAAACTGTCTAAAATATACTGCTGGTTTTTTTTGGGTACCAGCGAACCTACCGTTACAAAAACAGGCGTAAGGTCTTTGTTTAATTTAAGCCTTTCAATCCGCGCATTTATTTGTGCGGCTTCCTCATTCCATTCTGCTATTGTATAAGACGGACTGTATGTTTTAAAAATGTTGGTGCCAATTTTATTTTGATGTAAATAGGCAAACACCGGCCCGCGAAAAAAATGATTTAGCAACCACTTTTGAAACCGATAAGTTAGCGGCTCGCCTTTATAATTGTCCCAGCTGCCTGCGTATGTTGCAAACACTTTTTTTCTCTTAAAAAAAAAATAAAAAAAAGCAGGAATATTAAGGTTGGCAGGAAAACGCTGATAGATAACATCTGCCTTTTTATCCGCTTCCATAGCGGCTTTCAACCAAATGGGGATGGTAAAAAATATATTAATTTTATCTGCAAGTGTATTACCACCTGCGTTGGGCAAAGACCTGAATTGAATACCATTTTTTTTGTAGGCCGTAACTACTTTTTCATTTGTAAAATCTACAAAAGGGCAATAAATTATAGTACGCTCAAAGCCAGCTGCAAGAGTTTCCATTTGTTTGCGAAATATATGGTTCTCTGTAGCAGCATTACCATCCGCATCGTTTAAGTGAATACAATCAGAGAAAATCGCCAGGCTTTTGTATTTGCTTTTTTCCATCAAAATTTATAGCAAAAAAATTAGTTTGTTGTTAATTCTTATACCAGCTAATTGTTTCGTGGCATCGTCTTTTGCAGCTTGCCCCGCCTAGGCTGTGGTCGCAATGCGTTCTTCGTTCTTAACTTTATTCGTCTACAGCGTTTAGTAAAAAATACGCTGTGTTATTTACGGATCACTACTGCCGCCTCCCCGTTATATTGTACAAGAGTGCGACGCAACAGGCGATGCCATTTAAAAAAATGCCGGGCTAATAAATGTATTACTGCAACATTTCAATTTCTGTATTGCTTTGAATCATTCGGTCTGCTATTTTTTTAGACTTATAGAACTGCAACAACAACACCGGCGCTTTTAGAACGGTAAGCAATGCACTTAACAACAACATTTTACTGCTGCGTTTATATTTGTACGGCACGTTGGAAAGCATGATGCCGATAAACAATGCGTTGTTGGAAAGCTCCTCCGAAAAATATTTTTTGAATAGATAAATAACACTCGGTACCGGTTTTGGCGAAAACCATTTCTGAGGGCGAAATCCATCCCAGCTGCCCATTTGCCGGAGGCCGCCTGTACCTACTTTTAGATGAATACGTGGCGCCTTAAAATTTGAGATACTTTTTATACCGTTTATATAAGCCCTAAAACCAAATTCTCCATCGCCCATGCGCTGGCCGTTAAACTTTTCATCAAACAAACCAATCTGTTGCATTACATTTCGTTTGATCATTGCGTTGCCGGAATCGAACTGATCTGCCCATCGAAAAAAACGATAATTATCAGCAATTTTTTGCCCTGCAGCAGCCAGCGACACGCCGGCAGAAATAGATACCTTAAAAAAGTCAAGGCATTTTAGATGCTGTTCTATCCAGTCCTCTGAAACACGCGAATCATCATCAAAAAATAACAGGTAATCGGCTGCAGTACTTTTTACTGCATTGTTTCTTGCTGTCCACAAAAGCTGTTCTTTTTGCTGATGGAGCCTGATGTTTAATTTGTATGATTTATAAAATTCCGCATCAAAATTGTCTGACTGATCTACCACAATAACTTCAAAGTTTGTAAAGGTTTGCAGCTCCAGATCGCTCAACACATCTTTCAAATATTCGTACCTGTTTAATGTGGGGATTATTACTGCAACCAAAGGCTGGGCATTAACTAATGGCGATAGGAAGTATTCATAACCATCATATAAAAAAGGATTTTCGTAGGGATTAATTCTTTTTATATTTTTTGTTTTATGGTAGGCTGCCCATTCTTTAAATAGGTTTTTAAATGTACAAACCCGTAGTAAAAAAGCGAATGAAGCCCATGGTTTTCCCCAGTATTTTTTAATAAAAATATACTCATCAGCAAGGGTTGGTTTTGGCAAATCACGCAATGCTCTATTTTCCGCAGCTGTTGATTCGAGTAATACTCCCCTGCACCAAAGCCGGTAGCCGACATCAGCAATTTGTGCACTTTTTGTTTCGTAATTTTCATCTGGCAGTTCCCCTAAATAATTTTCGCCTACAACAAAACAGGAAGCAAATTTACCAGGCGCTTTTGGCTCAAGATTAAATTGCCACGCAGGTTGGGTATATCTTATAAATGTAAAAAGCAAAGAAGTGGTTTATGTAATTTTACCGGCATTTATCTTAATTAAGAATGGTTAGTGGCTTACCAGTTGCATATACATGTCTTCAAATTTATTGATCTGCATTTCCAGCTTAAAACAACCGTTGATACGCTCCCTTGCTTTGTTGCCGAGGTAGCTGCATAACTGTTCATCATTCATTAACCGCATCAAATTGACCGCCATAGATTCATGATCGTAAATATTGGCAAGCAGGGCATTTTCTTCATGCGTTATCACCTCCGCCATACCGCCAGCTCTTGAAGAAACAACTGGCAACTGCATGCTCATTGCTTCCAGTACCACATTCGCAATTCCTTCATAAATACTGGGCAGAAAAAATATATCTGCTTCTTGCATCAGTTGTTTTACTTCTACGCGTGACTTTGATCCTGCCAGTATTACCACATCCTGCAGCTGCATGGTATGTATTTGAAAAAAGATTTGCTCATAATCGTTTCCACTGCCAGCAATGATCCATTTAAACTTTAGTCCTTTCTGCTTAAGCAATGCAATAGCTAATAATCCTGTTGCATAACCTTTTGCAAAACTCAGCCGCCCAACACTAAGTATTATTTTTTCACCGTAATGATTCTGGCATTTATCATTTCTGAAATATTCAGTATCAATGCTTGGAAAATTGACAAATATTTTTTCAGGTTTATCAGTGAGCGGCAGTATGATATTACTGATATCGTGGGAAACACAATGAATAGAATCTGCCAAAGCAAATACTTGTCTTAACTTTTCTCTGCGTTCTTCATAAACAAGTAATTTCAGCTTCTCCCCTGTTCCCCTGCAGCTAACCATAATGCGGCCATTTAAATCTTTAATAGTGCTTAGGTAATTTACCGCTATACCAGAAAATTCAAAATGAACGATTGCCGCTTTTGCCCCGTTTATACTACGCACCCGGAATATACGGAAGAGCTCTTTCGCAATATTCTTTTTAGTTAGCGCAGCCCGAATAAGCAATACCGGATGAAGAAGACCAAACAGTAATATCGATTTTTTATTAAATACCTTCACCGTAATACCAGTTGTATCGGGAAACAACTCCGTCATCAGCAATTCATTTTTTCTATTGCAAAAAATAATATGCTCATGGCCACGTGCAACCATTTTTTCAACCTTGGAATAAATAAATGTTTCACTGCGCGAAGGAAAAGATTCTGTTATTATGGCTATGCGCATTTTTCGCTTTTTTTATTACTCCGTTGTTTAATTAGTAAGTAAGAATTATATGGTATTTTTTTTGAGCCTGGCTTTAGTACATTAATGAAGCTTCCGTTGCGTCGCACTCTTGTACTGAGGAACAAGTTTCATCAGTACAAGAGTTCCAAAGTTCACGGGGTTTAGCATAGCGTTCAAAGCATAACTCGTGAACTTTGGTACTCGTGAACCACTGCTGTTGAACTTCCTAAAAGTATAAGTGTGCACCACAGGCGGAACAGTTAATGGTATGAAAAATAATAAAAGGGCTTAAAAAATTAATTGTATTTATTTCTATGATGTGCATCCCACTGAACCAGCGAATACACCGCCCAAATAAACCAGCCGTTTTGCCTTGTGCCGTCCATATGCGTCTGCAATAAATGTTGAAGTTTACCGCGATTAAACATAAGGGCAAGATGCCGAGGCATATCCATTATTTTTTCGGTGGCTTCGTTTTTTATTTCTTTTCTAAGCCAGTCGTCCATAGGTATGGTAAAACCTTTTTTGGGTTTTAGAACCATCGATTCGCCTGCCTTGTTCATTAATGATTGCTTTACGTTTATTTTGCCTTCAGCGCCATTAATACAATCGCTGTAAGTGCAGGAAAGACTGTATTGCAACATTGCTTTACTTAAAAAAGGCACACGCACTTCCAGGCTGTGGTGCATGCTTGCCCTGTCAACCTTTAGCAATATGCGCTGCAGATGAATATCTGCTTCCATTTTACGTATGCAGTTCATCAGCTCTTCAACAGAAGCATTTTTCTGATCTGTTTTATTAACTGCTTCCGTAAAAAAAAAAGAAGGTTTGGGCTTAACTTCAAATACCTGCGGAAGCCAATGCGGCGCCCCTGTAACAGCCAGTGATGAATAATAATATTCAAGAAAATTCTTATTGTTCCAATGTCTTGCAAGGTAAATTGTTGACGGGTCTTTTATTTTTGCCAGCAGTATTTTTAGGCGCCGTTCCCACAAATTATTCTTATAGGATGGCATTAAGCTCAGCGCTTTTAAATTTCGCGGGTAGCCCCAAAATAACTCATCTGCTCCATCGCCACTTAAGGCAACGGTAACTTGTTCTTTTGCAAATTTTGACAATAATAGTGTGGGCAGGGAAGAGTAATCAGCAAATGGTTCTGTAAATGCCTTGGCATTGTCGTTTAACAACTGCAGCATGTCTTGCGAAGAAATGTATTTGCAATAATGATCAATACCAAACTTTTCAGCAAATGTTTTAGCGGACTCGCTTTCATCCATTACGCTGTCTTTAACGCCTATCGTAAATGCCTTAAAATGTTTGTAACTGTTCGCGAAATAACTCACCAATGTACTATCGGTGCCACCAGACATAAATGTACCCACCGGTACATCGCTCACCAACTGCCTGTTTACAGAAGCACCGAGTATATTATCTATATTGCCAGTGGAACGATCTTCACTTTTTTTTGCATAACTATAGTACTGGTGTAAAGCTGCTTTACCATCTTCTACAATCATGTAATGCCCATGGGGGAATAATTTAGTGTACTTGATCACACCATCATTTTCTGGCATATAGCCAAGCTGGAGACAGGATGCAATAACGGTTTCATCAAAAGGTTGATCCCTGAAAAAAGAATGATTGATAATATGATCGTACTGCGAACTGTATACAACACCTTCGTTGCTTTCACCGATATACAATGGCTTTATACCCAATTGATCCCTTGCCAGCAGCAGCCTGTTATTCTGAACATCATAAAAAGCAAATGCGAACATCCCATCCAGCACTTCGAGTGTTTTGTTTGCGCCAAGATGTATTAAAGCATATAGCAAAAGCTCTGTATCGGAAGAAGACCGAAAGCTGCTGAGGTATGGCTTTAGTAAGGTAAATATTAACTCCGTATTGTAAATTTCTCCATTAAAGCTGATACAGTAATTTCCACAGTGAGACAACATTGGCTGATCACCATTAGAACTGGTATCTCTAATTGCCAGCCGCGCAAATACCGTTATATAATTTTTATGGTTGCTCCAACTAGCGCTGGCGTCTGGCCCGCGGCGTTGCATGGTTGATAAACACCAGTTAAAGTATTCCGGCTGAAGATTGTTGGATTTAAAAGAATACATACCTACAATACCACACATAAACTAAATACGGGCTTTTTTAAATTTTGTAATTGCCTTTTGCAATGTATCCCTATATCTCCTGGTGACGATATCCAAAGTAAAATCAGAAGCTGTTTTTAGATAGCCCATTTCGCCCATGCTCTTTCGTAATGCAGGATCGTTTATTAAAACTTCCATTTTTTTTGACAGCATTACTGCATCGCCAGGTTTGCACAACAGTCCATCTGTGCCGTCAGTAACTACCGAACTTATTGCACCTGTTGCCATAGCAATAACCGGCTTTTTACAAGACCATGATTCAAGAAAAACCATACCAAATGATTCATTTACTGATGGCGTTATAAAAATATCAATTGCATGATAAAGGTTTACTTTTTCTTTCTGAGAAAGACTATAAAATGTGTGAATATTGATGGTATTTTGCCTGTTTACCCGCTCAATCATTTTTTCAAAAGTCTTCGCGTACGCATTGTTAGTATAACCTGCAATAACAAGATGAATATTTGTTTCCGCAGAACTAATCAATTCAAAAGCTTTTAATAAAATATCAAGACTTTTGGTTATTTCAATTCTGCCAATGTAGCCCAGCAAAATATCATTTTCGTTCAAGCCAAATAGTGAGCGGTAATAATTTCTGTCTCCATTTTTATATAGCTCCATATCAAGGCCTATTCCGGCTACCACAATAGTTTCGGGAGCAACACCGAGTTTAACAAGCCTCTCTTTTTCATAACGGGTATTTGCCAGATAATATTCGCTTTTTTTAATTGCTTCCAGTGCAGTTTTTGAAATTACACTTACTTGCTCATCTCCTGTAAAATGAACAGCACCCTGAAATACAAATGGCTTTGGGTTTTTATACAGATGCCGTTTTAACGGGTAATTCATGTACAGGTAACTAGAAGTACCAGCCATAATTACATCGGCATCAGATTTATTAATTGCTCTTGCAAGTGAAGGCGACCATGGCCCGTTTAAATATTTAAGATACCATTCCGGAATACGCTTAAAACCCTTAAGAAATACCTTCTTAATTAAAACAGAAAAGTAAAGATGAAATCTTATAAATGCAAACCTGCAAATGGACACACCATTTATATTTTCAATTGTCTTACTAATTTTTTTAAAATATTTTTTTTCTGGTCCGTAGTAGGAGTTGGTGGTAAACACCGTTGCTTCATCATTATATACTGCGATACATTTTTCAGCGAAATTTTGAAAAAAAATTTGTGTTCCGCCTACAGATGGAAAATAATTTTGAACAACAAATAAGATTTTCATTTGGCTATTGAAGGTAATATTTGATAAATAAGCAATATTATGAACCCAGGATTTGTACTAATTTGCTTCGCCCCCTCCGCCTGACGCGGACCCTTGTACCGGAGGAAGTTGATCAACAAATTCACGTGTTTGGTCGTTCGCAAGTTATATGTGCCTGTATTTTAAAAACCATGAACTATTGAACTTGTGAACTGATGAAACTTATTCTTCTGTACAAGAGTGCGACGCAAGGAACGATGCTATGAAAATATCTGCTGGCATCAAAATAAGAAAGCCTTGTAGTGAACCTATAAACCAAAAAAAGCCATGATGGTTTTGTATCGCGATTTAAAAAAAATGAAAACGGTAAGCTTAAACAAATAAAAATTTTTAAAAACCACTGCCCTTCTGACAAGAAATAAAAATAATTTTCCTGACTTTTTTACTCCGGCTACCAGCGGTTCATTATAAAAATTAAAACATTTTTTAATAACTGCATCGTCGCTTATTTTTAAAAAACATCGTACATAATTTGTTTTTAAAAGGGTATTTATTTCAAGCTGTGCCTGCCTTTTAACAAAAGAGATTTGTTCATGATGCATACGGTAATTCAGTAACGGCAATGCAATGTTTGCTGTTTTATGTTTCAAAATAAGCCTCGTCCATAATTCATAATCTTCTGCCGGATAAAACAATTCATCGTAATAATAATCTCCATTTTTAACCAGGCTGTTCCTAAACATGACCGAGGGATGGGCAAATGGCGTTTCCTTTAAAGCCATACATTTGATTGCAGCATTCTGTGTTGGGTATTTGCGAATTTTACCAGGCCCGCTTTCGCTAAACAAGCGTGTAAAAGAACCCACCACTTGCACTGGCATATTCTTTTCTAAAAAACTGTGTTGCAGAAAAAGTCTTTGTGGGTGGGCAATGTCGTCTGCGTCCATCCTTGCAATATAACTGCCTTTTGCTATCGACATACCATGGTTAAGACAAAATACTACGCCTTTATTTTCCGGTATTTTACTATAAGATATTCGGTCATCATTATAGCCGAGAATTACCCTCTCCGTATCATCAGTTGATCCGTCGTTAATAATAATAAATTCAAACTGCGTGAAGGTTTGAGATAAAATACTTTCAATGCTTTCCTTTAAATACCTGGCCGCATTATATACCGGCATTACAACACTTAGCTCCACATCCATTATTTTTTCCGCTTAGCGTTGGAAAACAATCCAAGATTTCTTAATGCTCCTTTTACGGGCGCAAATATTTTTGAGAGTTTATGAAATTCACTGTTGGTGATTGATTTCAGCAGCCTGTCGTATTTACTTTTACTTATAAATGTATCTGTGAACATATCCTCAATATTCAGGTTTCTTCTTTTTGCGGCCTGTATTGTCGCGTACCAATGCCAGTAATAAGCTCGCCCACCTTTATTTGGATGCGAAATGCCGCCTTCGTGAATACGGTACAAATACAATGGCTTATCTAAGTAAGAGAATGAACCAATTTCCCAAAGTTTCAAATATAAATCCTGGTCTACCGCTCTTAACATGTGTGGGTCAATGCCGTCAGTTTCCAGGTAAGCACTTTTTAGAAAAGCAGTAAAGGCTACTACAGGTCCGGCGTTATTATAGGGCGGAGCATAATTAAAATAATAATCACCGATGTCTTTTACCAGACCAGCCGCAGGATGCAACCCTTTTCTTTCCAGTTTTTCACTACAGATATATAAATTGGAATGTATTAAAACCGCATCAGGATTCTTGCCAAACGCATTAACCATTTCTTCCAAAGCACAGGGCAACAGTGCATCATCCGGATCCAGAAATCCACAAAATTTTCCACGTGCTTCTTCAGCACATTTCCGCTTTGTAAATCCGCACCCATTATTTATTTCGTTTTTAAATAAATGGAACCTGTCATCATCTTTAATAAAGCGCTCTATAGTTTCTACTGAATCATCGGTGGATGCATCATCTACAATAATCACCTCCCAATCAGTATATGTTTGTTCAAGGATACTGTTATAGCAATCCTTAAAAAATCTACCGTTATTGTAATTTGCTATTAGAATAGAAAATGTCATTACTCAGGGTTTGGTAATAAATCCGGTATTCTTAGATATACAGGCATACCGTTTGTTGATCTCTGTAATTTTTTGCCCGGTAAGGCCCGCCCATTCATTCAATATTTTTGTTTCATCAGTTCTGCCTGCGTCATCAAGAAAAATTGTGTAAGATTCTGCAAGTCTGTTTAACAAAAAAGAAATTGCAGGATAACGTGAAAAAGGACAAAGTTTACCGGTTGGGCCGTCAACAATTATAAGATCAAATTTTTCTTCATTAATTTTCTTCTTTATTACCTCACTATCATACCATTTAAATGAAGAAGCAAGTGCCGTAGCATAGTCCGGGGATTCTTGTACCGGTGCAACTATCAATTCTATGGCATCCTGAACACCAACCTTAGTAAGGTTTTCAGTTACGCGGTTTACCCATTGCTCATCTGAATCAACAGCATAAAATTTTACCTTCAGACCAAATGTTTTAATAATTTTTGCTATATAAACTGTAGAATTTCCAGCACCGAATTCAATAATACTACTGCGCTTATTAATAATTATTTCATTCAAAATATGGCAAATGGTTACAGGCGACATGGCCATTTCAGTTTGTGGAAGGTAATTGCCAGGCCCCAACAAATTTAGAAGATACTGCAAACAGGCGTTTTCTTTTTGCGCCCAAACAATATCTCTGTTCATCTGCCTTGCATCACTTTTTAAAGCTGAATGCTGATAAGGCAAATCGATTATTTTTTTAACGAGCTTTTTAAACATGCTGAACAATTTCAAAAGGTATTAAGATACTTGATTGCTCCGGTGGTACAACTTCGCCTGTATTAAAAAAGTCACTGTTGTGTACTTCAAATTTTACCGCATTCTGTACCCAGTCGCAAATATCGCCGTCCACCGTAAGAAAGTAAGTGAGGTAATATAAACCGCCATTGAGCGGAAAATTTTTAATTAGAAAACAAACTTCGCCTTCAACATTCAATGCGGTAAGTTTTTGCAGCCTGCTGCTTAGCCAGCAAACACGGTTACCTCTTGCATCTTCTATTCTGAAATCTAAAAAAGACTGCAGGTTATTTACCGTAATATTCTTCTGTAACTTAAACCGCAACTCAACACTATCGCCAGAGGAAATGTAGGCTGATGTACCGCCGATGCTTGCCGATTTTGTTTGAATATCAATTTTGGTTACTACTACTTTCCCATTACCCTTTCTTACCTCTTCATTGCCTGCAGCAGACGAAAAAATCGTGTCGTTTAAATAATATTGAACAGCCGGTTCTGTTTCCCCATCAAATTCAATTTTACCTCTTGAAATAACCAATGCCCTGCTGCATAAATTACTTATGGCAGCCATTTGATGGCTCACAAACAAAACTGTTCTCCCCTCCTTTTCACTTGCATCTTTCATTTTACCGAGACACTTTTTTTGAAACTCGGCATCGCCTACGGCAAGCACTTCATCAACAATCAAAATATCGGGTTCAAGATGCGCGGCTACTGCAAATGCAAGACGAACATACATGCCGCTGCTATAGCGTTTTACGGGTGTATCTATGTAGCGTTCAACGCCGGCAAAATCAACAATTTCATCAAACTTATTTTTAATTTCCCTCCGCGTCATACCAAGAATGGCACCGTTTAAAAATATATTATCGCGGCCAGAAAGTTCGGGATGAAAACCGGTACCCACTTCAAGCAGTGAAGCAATACGGCCCTTTATTTTTATCTGCCCTTTGGTAGGTGCAGTTACTTTAGATAATATCTTGAGTAAGGTAGATTTACCAGCACCATTTCTGCCAATAATGCCAAGGACTTCGCCGCATTTTATTTCAAAATTTATGCTCTGTAATGCCCAAACATACGCGCTGTTTCCCTTCTTACTCCGGTCATTTTCTTCGCCAATTTTTAAGTACGGATCTTCTTTTCCAACGAGGTTGCAGAGCCAACGGTTTACATCATCGTGCAGGGTTTTTCTGCCTACCTGCCCAAGGCGGTATTGCTTAGACAACCCTTCTACTTTTATAACCGTAACACTCATTATTAAACCCGAAGATTTTGATTTTATTTTTTTTGTAACCGGCATTTGTTCTCTGCTCATCGTCTGTTGTGTCACTCACTTGTACGTTCGGAACAATAGGCAGCAAGGCTGAGAGTCAAAGAGGCAGCAAGGCAAAAAGGCAACAAGGCAGCTAGCTAAAGAGGCTGAGAGGCAAATAGGCACTAAGAAAAAGAGTTTCATTATTCATTCTTCATTCTTCACCATTCAATATTCAGCATTCATAACTCACCATTCACTATTCACCATTCACTATTCACTGCCCCCTTTTATTCCTCAGTACAAGAGTGCGACGCAAGAGAAGCTGCATAGTATTTCAAATGCCCGGCTCAAAAAAATTCTTATACCAATAAATTACGGTTTCAACTAAACCATATCCATAAAATTTCTTTCTACTTTATTAAACAACATTACACCAAAGAGCAATGATATAAGGGCGAATAAAATACTGTACATAAAGAAATTAGTATCGAATGTGCCCTGCCCGAATATGCTGTATCGAAAGCCTTCTACCAAGTGTGAAAGTGGGTTCCATTGTATAAAAGTTTTATAGCCTGATTTGTCTAAGTACGATAGCGGGTAAGCTACCGGCGTAATATACATGAGGAGCTGCACACCAAATGTTATTAGCACTGCAAGGTCGCGGTATTTGGTAGTAAGCGACGATATAATAATACCTGTACCCAAACCCATGCATGCCATAATAACTACAATAACCGGCAGCAGCAAATTATACCATCCAAAGTGAAAATTATACAGACCTGTGAACTGGTAAAATAATATTACAGCAATCAGTAACCCAAACTGAATCGCAAATTTTATGACATTGCTCATTACAGTGGAGAGTGGCATTACCAACCTTGGAAAATAAATTTTACCGAAAATGGCGGCATTGGTTGTAAACGTTGTAGAAGTAGTAGTGAGGCAGGAAGCAAAGAAATTCCAGATGGTAATGCTGCCCATATAAAACAAAACTGCAGGCAATTGATCCGTTGAAATTTTTGCGATTTTATTGAACACGATCAAAAACATAATGGTTGTGAAAACGGGCTGCAGCAGGTGCCACAGCGGACCGAGTATTGTTTGCCGGAACTGTGCAGCAAGATCACGCTTTACAAAAAGCAACAGCAAATCCCTGTAGCGCCATACTTCTTTTAAATGAAGATCCAGCACATTTGTTTTGGGCGTTATAATTTCGGTCCAGCTATTATTTTGTTCTGATGCCTGCATTTAAATAGTAGAAAAAACTGCGTGAAATAATTCTTACCTTTTTTTACGTGTCTATTTCTTTGTGCAATTGTTGCAAAACTCTCTCAGCAGAACGGCCATCAGTATAAGTGATCACTGCTTCCAAAACTTCGTTGCATTTTATTGTAAACAGTCCGGGGTTTTCTAATGAAGTGTTTACATTACTGATGAACTCTTCTTTGCTTCTCGGGTTTAATAAAGCCTTTGTTTCAATAATGGGCCGGTAATATTCCTGAAAATACATTGTTGATAAATGCCCTCTCTTTGCAGGATATAAATTATCATAAAAAGGTGCTATCTGCGGCTTATTAAAAGCACAGCCATCTACCGCCATTGTAGATGCAGTATTGATATGCACATCGGTATAATACAAAGTGGAGCATAACTTTTTTATATCTGAGTCTGTAATGTTTGCTTCGCCTGGTTTTGTTGTTCCGGACCAGGAGCTATCAAAAAAAATATTATTGCAATGGCCAATTTTTTGTTTCCACTGCTCTATATTATCCATTGGATGGCAACGGAATAAGACCAGCGTATCTTGAGAGATTTTTCCATTTTCCATTGCTTCCCTTATATCAATTAAAAACTGGTACTCCTGTGGAAAAAGTGACACCGGCCCACCTGCAAAAAGAATAATTTTTTTAGCGGTATTTTCCGGAAGGCCAACAAATTTAAGCCACTCCTTTCTCTCCAAAAGGTATTCGGTTTTTTTATAAAAATCAAACTGTGCGGCACCTACCACATGAATATTTTGAGCAGGCACTTTTTTATAAATTCGTTTTAGCTGGCTGCACATCTGATTATTCCAGACCATGTAATTGTCGTAAACAACGGGTATCCACCCGCGTTTTACAATGTTATCGAATGAAAGAATGGAAGTAATCATTTTTTTTCCACTAAACGATGCAGCCCTAAGAAAACTATCTTCCTGCCTGTGGAAAGGCGTAACTGTAAACACTGCATCAATGTTAAGCTGGGCTACCAACTGGCACATTTCAGAAAAATTTGTATCGGTACGAAGTAATTTTATTTCTTTTTTAAAAAGGCCGGACACATAGAAAGGTAACTGCATCAGGGGCCAATTGTACCACTCCCTTAAACGGTTTATCATTACTTTTTGAGCGGGCTTAAATTTTTCAAGATAACGTGGCTCCGTTTTTCCGGTAGCACTTTTAAGTTGCGTAAATCTAAACCAGTAATCAATTTTACTTCTTATTGTTTTATAACTTGATGTACTAGTGTAAGCAGGTATTAAAAAGACTTCAAAATTTTTACTTTTCAGTTCGTCGATTAGATCTGCCTGATGCCAAAAAATACAAACAACCGGCTCGCAAAATGCTTTCATTTTTTCCAGTATTCCCGTTCTTATCAGGTACCGAATGGAAAAACTGAAAGATATGGTAACAGCTACTCTTTTCATTAAGCGGGACAACGAAAATATTTCTTCATAAAAAACCAGACTTCGTATTCCTATTTTCCTGGATTTCTTTTTTTCCACCTGCGTGGCACTCTTGTACTTAATATCAATGTGAAGCAATGCGAAGATTGCAGCAAAGGAGCATACAGGCTGTTAGGGTATTTGCATTTAGCGTTTAAGCAAGCGCACAAACTGAAGCTGAATTAATAACTAAAAGATGAAAGGATTGCGACGCAACGAAGCTGCTATGTAAAGATTAGCTGGTATTAAAAAAAACTAACTGATGGGGCTTAAATAATCTGCCGGAAACGCTACCACCATAACCTGACCAAGGCTTTCTAAACGCACATACACTTTTTTTCTTTCGGAACGTAGCACGGTGCCGGTATTATCCATAAAAATGCCGTGCTTCACTTTTACTTTTATGTTCTCTTCCAGCGAATCCCAACTTTGTATGCTTATGGATACATCTTTTTCTTTTAGATAAGATTTGATCAGGTCTATTTCTGCATCTTTAATAATGGCGGCTTTGCCAAGATGATGCACAAAATTGAGCACTCCGTTTGTCTGCAACACCTGCAGCCGTTCGGCTTCGGCGATATTTACAAATACATAGGATTTAAAAAGCGGGTCTTCAATGATCTTTTTTCTATCGCTCCACTGGCGCTCCACTTTTTGCAGCGGGCACCAGCTTACTATTCCTTTTCGCTGCAAAACACTGTCTACCTTTTTTTCCCAGCGGGGTTTTGTATAGATTGCAAACCAGTATTTATTCGTTTTATTCATTGGTTTTCACAGCTCCGCTTCCTCACCCACAGGCGGGGGTGATTAAAAGCATTTTTTAAAATAATCAACTCTCCTTTTTGCGACCAAACAAACGTCTTAATCTTTTGGGTACCGGATCATCCGGATAATAACCTGAACCATAATGATAACCATACCCGTAACCGTATGCATAACCATAGCCATAGCCATAACCCAGGCCAGCATTGTCTGTAATTCCGTTTACAACTATATTGAGTGCGTTCAACTTTTGCTCTGCATACAAACGCTCGATATATTGGATAGTTGTTTTAAAAGAATATTTATGGCGAAGTATGAAAAGGGTAATATCCACATACTTGCTTATTAAAAAAACATCGGCCACCAGACCCACGGGAGGGGAATCGATAACGATATAATTATAATTTTCCCGGGCAAAATCGAACAGTGCTTTTACCCTGTTGTGCATGAGTAACTCAGTTGGGTTGGGTGGTACCGGCCCGCAGGTAATTACGTCTACATTGGGTAGATTTTCCGCCCTGGTAATAAGTTTATCGAAAGGAATATTGTTGATGATATAATCAGTAAAACCCAATGAAGGTTGCGTATTTAAATATTTTAATAGTTTAGGTTTGCGAAGGTCCATTTCAATTAGCAACACTTTAGCATTGCCTGCCGCCAGGCTGCTTGCAAGGTTAACGGACACAAAACTTTTGCCTTCACCACTCATAAAAGACGTTACCAGTATGGATTTACAGGTTTTATCAGGAGCAATGTATTGCAGGTTTGTGCCAATTAGCCTGAACTGTTCGGCAAGGCTGGATCTGCTGGTGGAATGAATAATTCTGTTCTTCAATCCTGCATTAAAAGCAAGTTCACCCAAAATAGGCACATTTGTTCCCTGTTCTATTTCTTTTCGGTCGGCAATCTTGTTGCTAAAAAAATCGATGAGCATCATTATTACAATTGGAATAATAAGACCGAGCAATAAACAGAACATGATTACCTGATCGGCCTTTGGCAACACGATACCTTTATCGAAAGCCGATTCAACAATACGGGAGTCGTTTATTGTTGACACCAGCGATAATTCTGTTTCTTCTTTTTTCTGCAACAGGTACAAGTATAGCTGCTCTTTTACCCCAATCTGTCTTTTTAGCTTTAGATATTCCCTTTCTTTTTCTGGAAACGCATTGAACTGACTTTCAAAACCTTTGCGCTTGCCCTGAGCCTGATTAAGCTTTATTAAAAAGCTCTGTCTTATGCTTTCAATATTTTTTAAAATATTGCTTTTTAAATCGCTTAACTGATTTTTTAGTCTGCCCAGTATGGGATCTTTCTGCGTACTTATTTTTAACTGTTCCTGGTAATTGAGTACCGCCTCATTGTATTGTGTTATTAAACTCAGTAAAGTAGGCTCTGCTAAACCATACTGCGACGGAATAACATCTGTATAATTTTTAGAACCATCAATAAATTTTTCAAGAGAGCTTAAGAGTTCGAGTTCACCACTCTGTTCACCCTGTTGCTTATCGTACTCCAATGCCTGGGAAAGATAAAAACTACCCTGGGTACTAATGTCGTCAATCTTATTAACTCGCTTAAATTCTTCTGCGCGTATTTCCAGTTCGTCAAGTTCATCGGAAACGCCGCTTACCCTTTCTGCAAGAAACTGGCTTGCTTTGTTACCTACAATTTTCTTGTCATTTAAACTGGCCGTATTAAATGCCTCAATAAGAGTGTTGATAATATCTATCGCACGCTGAGGTGACTGATCCAGCATGGCAATTTCGAGAATACCGCTCATCTCGTGCAGCTTGGTAACGGTAATTGCAGCGCTTATTGCCAGGGCAACGGTGCGCTTATTGGTAATATTGAGGTTATACCAGCTATTTTCCGTTTTTACCAGTTCATTTAGGGTTACTATTACACGTTTGCCCGAGAGCAAAAAAGTATCGTTGTACCGGTGTTCGGTTTGTTTGTCTCCGTCCTGTAGGGTAAACTTATCTGGGGCCAACAGCATAAGATAAGATCCAGGTAATAAGTTAGCAGTATCTCCTTTAATAGTATGTATAAGAAAAGGCGCATTTTTACCGTACAGAACAGACGAAGCTATTCGCCCCTGCGAAAGTATTGTAAACTGGAGGTCGAGGCTATCCACCACACTTTCCGCCAGTTCGTAAGATTCCAGGATGTCGATCTGGTCCTGTAGTTCTTTACTGCCCGGCATTACACCCAGACCCCTAAGTATGGTGTTTTCCGGCGAAGTTTCCTGGTTGTCTTTAATTAACAGGTTGGCCGAAACCCTGTGCACCTGTGGTGTATACCTCAAATATATTTTTGCCACGGCGTAAGCCAGCATTACAGATAAAATAATCCAGGGTAAAAAACCAATTAGTTTATAAATGAATTTTTTCACATCAAACTGAGCGCCGGTAGCGGCAATAATGTCAGTTGATTCGTTTTCAGTTACTGGATAACTCATATCATTTTTTAAAAAGCAAAATCAAAATACTCAGTATCCCGGTCATACTTGTTATATACACTATGTTTCTTTGAAAATTATTGGTAACCTGTTTTACGTTACTGGGTGCAACATAAACAACATCGTTGGTATGCAGGTAATAGTCAGGCGAGTTAAGGATATTTTTCTCATTAAGGTTTACGGTTATTATTTCCCGTTTACCATTTACATCCCTTATAATCTTTACATCATCGTAGCGGGCATATTGGGTTAAGCCGCCGCCCTGGGCAATGGCTTCCAGTATATTTACTTTTTCGGCATTTACAGCTTTGGTTCCCTGCGAAACAACTTCCCCGAGCACAGCGTAGCGGAATTCACCAAATTTCACCATCACCACAGGATTTATCAAAAATTCCCGGTACGCATTGGTAATGGTATCTTTTGCCGCCTCCTTTGAAAGACCGGCTACTTTAAGCTTACCAATCTGTGGAAGTTCAATATTACCCTCCAGGTCTACTACTGCCTCCAGAGCGCCAGCTTTGTCATCTCCGGTGAAATGGCTGGTAATATAGGCAACGGTTTTTTCGCTTTCTCCACCAATTTTTATTTGAAGCTGATCGCTAATCTGTATCAGTTGGGGCGGTGCCTGCAGTTGCTCAAGCAAAATGCGGGTAGTATCGGGTAAATTATTAAAATAAGTTACGCTCTTTGTGCTTATACACGATTGGTTACATAACATTATGGTCAAAATCACCCCGCTAAACAAATTAAAGCCCAAATTTTTTTTACTCATAAACCTTTAAGATTACTGCCGGCAAGCGCAAATTTATCTAATATAATTCCTCAAAATACATTATTTAAAATTTACAAAACAAGGGCAATAAAAAACAAATTTATCTGCATGGATACAGCTATGTTTATTTGTCATCCTTTACAGCTTGGCTCGCCTGGGCGCATCTGCTTCAAGCAAAGGAATACATTTATTGACCCAACTGTATTGCTACTATTGAGTTTCCGTTACAGCTTGCCCCGCCAACGGCGGTGATTGCACTCTTGTACTGTTGGTTCTCTATGCCACTTTCAGAACTCAGCCGCTTATCTCTCTGCGATTGAAAGGTGAGATTATTCGGCAACACATTTTTTAGAACAGCTTTTATCAAATCTTTTTACAAAAAAACCTAAAACGATTACTAGTAAACACTTTCAGTGATTTTTATCAAAATTAGCTTGACGCAGATGCACCGGAGCGGTGGTTGTATTCTTGTACTTTTGGAATGTAACTGAGCCTTTATTACGATTGAGATCTCAGCCAATTGATGTTGGTCAGGTGACCACAGGTGTTCGGAAGAACTTTTGAAAACGGTATTGATTTTCATTTTCTACAAAAGGGACACCCCCTTCGGAACGGGTTAACTCCCTTTTCAAGCAAAAGTTTCCGAATCCGCGGGTATTAATTGCTTTTTTGTGCAGCCAGCCTTTTCCATTATGCCTAATACGACCGCCAATAATGTAACCGCTCTATACCTACTGGGAAATAATCACCCCAATAATATGCGAATCGTGTGATTCATTTCCTCAAATGCCTGGTATTCGCGCTTTTTTAGGCATCTGCTTTGCAATTTGGTATTTGGCTTGTTTTTTAGGCTATGTTAAACATGACCTTAAAAACCGAAATATTATCAGAGAAACAAATAATTATCATGCTTCAGGAAAATAATCCTTTAGCCTGGGCAAGTATATATGACAAATATGCCCCAGCCATCTATGGTTTAATTTGTAAGCTAACAGACGATCAATTGGTTGCTGAAAAAATTTTTATAACTGCTTTTGTTCAATTGAGAGCTTCTGGCACTCTTACGAAAATAACCTATGCACTATATGGTATCCTGTTGAGACATACTTACTCCTGCGCAACCGAATATTTAAAACAGGCAGGAATAATTCCAAAAATCCTGGATTCGTCTAAAGAAAGCAGACTCTTCCATCTGCTAGCTACCAAATGCAATTTCCTGAAAGAAGCTGAGTCCATTCTTGCTATCTCCGTAAAAGAAACTTAAAAGACACTCCACAAAGAATTTTTTGAACTCCAAAAGCAAAAAAATGTTTCTGAAAATACTCGCAGTGACGGTGACATTTTTATAGATAAGCTTCAAAAGACATGAAAGAACTTCTCCGAACGAGACTCTAGCCCAAGCGCTGGTATTTACACCTCAAAAAATATTTGAAAGTACAACACTGCGACCACCGTCCCGGCGAATATGCGTCAAGCTAATTTTCATTTAATAGCATTAAAATGCAGCACTTATACGCCAGCTGCGTAACCCGTTTGTAGGTTAATAAATATGCCAAACAAAATCTGCCCCGCTGGGGCAGCCTGATTATTTACATGTTTTGTAGGAATGTAAGGTTGCCCCGCTGGGGCAAGGATGATTTGTATGATAATTTTCTACCAACGGGTTACGCCGCCGGCGTAAAAACTCCGAGGCAAAAAACCCCTCAAACGATTTCTACAGCTATGTTCTGGCTATTAAGTTTCAAACTTAGCTTGACGCATGTG
>JBBRDW010000009.1:0-75868 GCA_038203525.1 Chitinophagales bacterium
TGTACTTGCCGTAAATCCATGGGCATCTGTTACTGTATAGGTGTATGTACCGGCTAGAACGGAGAAGGCTCCTATGCCGGTGTATGGTGCAACACCTCCTGTTGCACTTACATTAACGGATGTAGTTCCGCCATTGCACAGAATTGTGCCTGCTGATGCACTGGCGATCAAATTTGTTGCCGAACTTACGGTTACTGAGGTTGAAGCTGCGCAACCATTATTATCTGTTACAGTATAAGTATACGTACCCGGTGTAACGGTGAATGTACCTGTACCTGAATAAGGCGCCACCCCGCCTGATACTGTAACTGTTACAACGGCAGTACCTCCCAGTGACGTTGGTCCGGCCGAGGCGCTCACATTTAAAGCTGAAGGTTGGGTGATTGTAACTGATTTAGTTATAGTGCAACCATTCGCATCTGATACTAAGTAGCTATAGCTGCCAGCGCCAACTGTAAATGCTCCGGTACCGGTGTAGGGCAAAGTACCACCTGTTGCACCCACCAATACATCTGTTGTAGTACCATTACAGAGAATTGTGCCGGCGGTAGCACTGGCACTAAATACAGGCGGCTGCGTTATTGATACTGAACTTGTCGTACTACAGCCATTCGCATCAGTAACTATATAATTATAGTTACCCGCACCTGCAGTAAATGTACCTGTGCCGCTGTACGGCATTGTACCACCGGTTGCGCTAACATTTACATTAGTCGTACCGCCATTACACTGAATCGACCCTGAACTGGCTATAGCACTCAACAATACCGGCTGAGTTATTGCTGCCGACGCAGAAACAGTGCATCCACCTAAAGCGGTAACAACTACGCTGTAGTTTCCTGCTGCTAATCCTGTTATATCTTCAGCAGAAGAGCTAAACGAAGGACCCGACCAGCTGAAGGTAAATGGTCCGATTCCACCCGTTGCTGTTAAATTAACAGCACCAGTCTGACTGCCAAAGCATGCCACATTGGTGACTGCGGTAGAGAGAACAGCATTGCTGTTCACACCAGTACCACTTACACCGACATTAAATGAACTAGCCCCTCCACCGCTTACCGGGATATTACCGTTATAAGCAACTGCGGATGTTGGACTGAACTTAACATAAACTGTCTGGCTTATAGAACTGCCATAACCGTTTAATGTCAAAGTACTGGTGTAAGTACCATTACTTGACGTGGAGTATTTGTAGCCGCTAACAGCACCAACTATAATATTGGAACCATTCAAAAGGACTCCATAGATATTAAATGACTTTGTTGTATTGCTGTTCACGCAGAGTGAACCAAATGTTGGAACTGCAGTAGTTGAGGCATAGAGTGTTGGAACGGTGGCAATATTAACGCTTAAAGTAGCTTGGGGAGAATTGCCGCAATTGTTAACGAGAACTTTTATTTTTCCTGATGTTGCGCTCCACTTCACGCTGACTTCAGGAGTATTCTGCCCGCTTAAAATGGAAGCGCCGGCAGGTACTGTCCACGTATAACTGACACCCGGTACTGCAGGAATATTATAGATCAATCCCGTTTGACTGGCTGTTATCGAGGTTGGACCCGTTATTGGGCCAGGTGTAGCTGGAAGGAAACTTAAAGTTTTTGTTTTTGATATACTTGAACCGCACGCATTATCCGCAGTTACAGAAAGTGTACCGGTATTAAAGTTAGCCGGTGCTGCCATGGTAATCTGCGTACCATTATTTGTTGTTGAAACGATGCTGCAACCTGCAGGAGTTGCCCATGTATAAGATGTGGCCGTTGCAACTGTATCAATGGAGAAAATAAAATTGCCACCGCCACATAAGCCTGTGGCATCTGCATCGGGGCTGTTAATACTCACCGGTTTCCCCGGAGCCACGCCTGCACCATTTGCGACAAAAATGGATTTTGATTTTAAGCAGCCATTGGCATCAGTTATAGTATAGGTGTTCGATCCGGAAGATGCGCTGAAATTTCCTGTTCCACTGTATGGAAGGGTTCCACCTGTTGCAGTAACATATGCTGTTGTGGTGCCATTTGAACAAACCATGTTATCCGCGGCGAGACTTACTGCTAAGGCATCGGGTTCCGTTACGGCATAAGAACCGCTAACAGTACATCCTGCATTGGAGGTTACCGTAACACTATACGTCGAAGCTGATAAAGCCGTAATATCCTGAGTTATAGCACTAAAACCACCTGAGCCAGTCCAGCTATAGGTAAATGGACCTGTACCGCCGGTTGTTGTGAGATCAACGGCACCGTTGCCCGATGCATTGCACGTTAAATTGGTAATAACTGCGGACAAAACCGGACTGCTATTAACAGCAGTACCGCTTACTGCGATGCTAATCGGAGTTCCTCCTCCTCCACTGACCGGAAATGAGGAATTGTAGGAACCTGTACTCAAAGGATTAAACTTCACAAATATTGACCTGCTTAAACTGGTACCATAACCGCTGATAACAAATGTATTTGCATAGGCACCGTTAGCAGTACCTGAGAAAACATAACCCGAAAGTGGTCCCGCAACTACATCGGTTCCGTTTAAACCTGAACCGGTTAATGTTATGGAGCTATTCGCACTAATTGCATTTACACAAAGAGTGCCAAAAGAAGGGATTGTATTTAAAGAAGAGGTGAATACTCCGGCAATAACACCTACACTTAAACTGGTAACAGAAGAACTGCTGCAGTTATTTACTGCATTTACGGTAACAGATCCGGGAAGTAAACCCCAGTTAACGGTGATTGAAGAGGTATTTTGGCCTGAAACAATCGCTGCTCCTTCAGGAACGGTCCAGCTATAACTCAACCCTGAAACAGCAGTTACGCTATAAACAAGCCCTGCCTGAGACGGTGCAACATTTGCGCTTCCACTTATCGCCGAAGTATTACCTGGAACGGTTGTGAGAGCCTTGGCCTTGGTTGGGCTGCTTCCACACGCATTGTTTGCCTTTACAAAGATTGAGTCTGTTAACGCACCAGCCGGTTTATTCAATGTAACCTGAACACCGCCATTTGAAACAATACTACTTCCGGGTGGAGCGATCCATGTGTAAGATGTGGCATTCGTAACTGCACTGATGGAAAAAACGAAATTACCCCCGTTACATAAACTTGCAGCATCCGGTGAACCCGTTATTGTACCGGGAGTTCCGGGCATAACCAATGAACCATTGGTTACAGAATAGGATTTTGTACCTGTGCAACCATTAGCGTCAGTTACAGTATAGGCAGAGGATCCTTTTGGCGCACTGAATGTTCCGATACCCGTGTAGGGCTGCGTTCCACCTGTTGCAGCAACATACACGGATGTTGTGCCGTTTTTGCAAATCATAACATCCCCCGTAACAGTTACGGTTAGCGGAGCAGGCTGTGTAATTGTATAGCTTGCTGTAGTGGTACATCCTGCGTAGGAAGTTACTGTTACTGTATAAGTTGTAGCTGATAAACCTGTGATATCCTCATTCGCCGGATTAAAGCTTCCCGCACCAGTCCAGTTATACTTAAAGGGCCCTGTTCCGCCAGTCAGGCTTAGGTCAATGGCTCCATTGATAAGCCCGTTACAGGTAATATTAGTTGCGGTGGCATCAAGCGTAGGGGCTGAATTTACAACAGAACCAGGAATCGCAATATTTTTTGAGGGTACCCCACCTCCGCTTATAGAGATATTGCCATTATAGTTACCAAGAGAAGCGGTGCTTAACTTTACATAGACCGTCTTGTTAATTGACGTGCCATATCCATTTATGATCAAAGAATCTTTATAAACGCCCGTGGAAGAAGAGGCAAAGCTATACCCTGCCAACGGTCCTGCTACAACATTTGATCCATCCAAAAACTGGCCACCCAGTGTAAATGATTTTGCGACCGAGGTACTGTTCAGGCATACCGTATCAAACGAAGGAACAGCAGTGGGGAAAAATCCAATATCTGACTGATCGCTTTTTGGGCGGGACAATTCTACTATAGAAAAAATTACATTCTGGCTATTGGTGCTCTTAATATAAAAATCAGCGCCACTAGTTCCCCTGTTACCAAAATACGCGTCATTTAAAAGAAAAGAGGCTTTTTTCCATAAGCCTGTATTGGTGCAGATAATATTGCTGAGCGCTTTGTTAGAAGAACTCTGTGCATCATAAAAAATCTTCCAGCTGCCGGTTCCATTGTCGAGGTAGATCACATCTATTGTAACCGGGTATTGCCCGTTAAGGGGCGCATAATTTAAAAAAATGCTGTCGACATCAAAGTACAGGGCGTCCTTGCCATTCGCCACATCAAAACCTCTTGCGAAACGGCCATAAATTGTGTTGGTGTCGGAGGATGGAACGTTCCAGTAACCAACACTCGTTGTATTAGGTGTTAACTGGTGAATATAGCGCTCATAGTTGCCGGGCAAAAGATCCCAGCCAACATCATTGGTGCCCGACGCGGTTTCGTTGATGTTTTCAACAGATGTGACAACAGTTAAATCCTCTAATTTTGCTCCGAATGAAGCGTAGCTATTTGCAATATTCTGGTAACGTTGCGTATTATTGCGGTCAACCGTACCAAATGTAGCGGCAGGAAAACGAACTGCATCAGCTGCATCAAGCCCATCTTTCAACGCACACATCGCATTCTTTGTAAGCAGTGGATTTTTTTGATTGCCATTTTTTGCGTACTTATTAAAAAAGCTTAAGGAAGAGTCATAAAGTGGATTACTTAATTCGGCCTCACTCATATTAGGCATATCTAATCCCCAATACACATCATAACACATCATCGCAAAATGATTCTTGTATTTCTGTTTCAGCCACCAGCCTGTCGAAGTTATACCACCAGTAATTTCGGATCTGGACCTGACGTTATTACCGCCTTGGGGGGTATTTAAAATATTGTACAACCAGCCCGATTTAAATTTTTCATCGTTTAACTGGAATCCTTTGCCCATTGAACCCTGCTTCAACCAACCACCCGGACAATTTTGAAGTAACCATGACGTTTCGCTTTGACCGTCATTTGATGGATTGTGTACTATATAAATTTTAGGGCTGGTGTTTTTGTACTCATCATAATAATAGGTGCTGAATTCTGTGAAAAGATTATAAAACTGTACATCCGTCAACGTATATTGGGGTGCCACTGTACCCTTGTAACTTATATAATCGCCTGTACTGCCAAAACATGCCTGTACACCCAATACCTTGTTTCTTACAGACGCAGGCAGCGATTCCACATGCAAACGCACCAGGTTAATCATCCTTTTAAAATAAAATTTATACAATGGATTGGCATAATAAGGTGCATACCCGGTAATATTCCCTGCAGTGTCTTTTTCATCCACTTTGGGTACACCATTGGTATATAGCCAGCCCGGCGCATTTTGTTTGGTATAAACCATATACACAAAAGGAACCCCGCTATTGGCACTGGCAGTGAGGGTGCTGTCAAACGAAACCCAGTTCCACACATTGGGAGCTGTTTCCAGTTCGCTCCAGAAAAAATTTTTGAGTGTGCCATTCATTTGAGGATAAACCTGATTAAGGTTATCATTCAGGCTGTTCCAAATACCAAATTTGATATTGGAATCATCAACTATCTGGGCATTGGTACGAAGGGCTGTGAGGCATAAAACTGCCACAAGGGTGAGTAAAAGGTTTTTCATCTTTAAAGATTAAGTTTGATTGGAAATTGGATATATCTGTGCTGGTTGTTTGACCCAGCTATTGAAACTGAAGCATAACGCTATTTTATACCTCGCCTAATATTTTAACTTACGCAGGGAAAAAGCATTTTACTTCACCATCGAAACTGTAAATACTCAAACAACCTTATGAACTTTGATATCAGTCGTAAATAATAAGCAACCGGAAACCAAAGTACACTTTGGCTAAGTTTAGAGATAGAAATTATTTTAAGGCTTCCCATTTTAGGAGGTTTTAGAAAGTATTGGATTTTAAAAATTAAAAGTAACAGGAAAGTGCTGCGTTTTGAAATAATTCGAACATTACAATATCCGAATCAGACGCATTAATAAAAAAATATAAGAATAACACCATTATTCCAACTAAAGAAAAATATAAACAGGTAAAATAGATGCCCGAAGTTTGAGATTTGTAAATATTAAATCATAAAACAAGCCTTATCTTTTATTAGCACCAATAGTTGCGCCGGAAGAATGTCCTTAATATCTTTTATCGGCAACTAAATCCTCTCCAAACAATAATTATACTGTTAAAAAATATTTATTAAATGAGAAAATTTACTTTTTTGTAAATAACAAACTAGCACAATGTAGGCTGCGGTAAAAGTTCAATTCCTGTACCGCAGATGAACGGATTGCGACGCAACGAAGATCAATCAAAGATTCATATGCTGGTATCAAAAAAAAGCCCTTTGTAGTTAGGGGCCACTCAAAAAATGTTCTTTAAAGTTTACCGGTAAAAAGGAGTAGGTAACTATTTTTTTTCTACTACTTTTTTGTATTTGGAAGGTGCAATCGAACGGTCAAAAAAAAATAGCTATAACAACATAAAATTCAGTTAAGTACCTTTTCGGAATTATATAGTTGCCAAACAAAATCCTTTCATAACGAAAGGCTTTAGAAAAGACGGGGATAAGTTTGATTACAGTAACGCTGCAGATATGTTTGTTTGCCGTGCAGGTGATACAGGGATACGAAAATCTTATCGGGGTAAAAAAATATTGGTTGAAACCAGATGAATACTTGTTATTTTAAAGTAGAAAAATGTAAATCTTTCCTATTAAAAAAGGCTTTTATCAAGATGGTGCAATAACAGAAGCGTATTCAATATCAATAAAACAGCCTTATACCGGCAACAACTTATTTTTCAAGAAACAGGCCATAACCTCGAAAATCAAAGCATCGATACCGAAGCGAGGTAAAAAATACTGAATTGAAAAATCAATATGGTTAGGTTAGAGCAATAAATATAGCATAACTACAATGCAAATGCATTGGGTAATAGCAATTTTCGCAGTCAACTTAAAAAGACCCATTAAACTACTTTAATAGTTGAAAAAAAAGCCTAAAAAATAAAATAGAAGCCGTTTTTTTAACAATAATATTAGCAGGTCGCTATAAATCACTACCAAAAATATGTGTATAAAAAAAGCGATTAAATAAAATATAAATTTTACTTAATCGCTCTAATATAGTTTCTATAAAAACAACCGCTTTTTTAGTACCCGCCCCAATTGGCCTTATTATTTTTTTTAATATCAATAACGGTTATATCCGCCGCTGCCGCCACTTCCACCGCTACCTCCATTTCCACCTCGGTAACCGCCGCCGCTTCTACCACCACCACCGCCACTTCCGCCGCGGTATCCACCGCCGCCTCCGCCGCCAAAGGTTTTCTTTTTGTAGCCTGCATCACCTTCCTTACGTGGAGCAGATTCGTTTACTACTATCTTACGACCCGATATATCAGTGTCATTCAATTGGCTGATCGCTGTACGGGCTGCATCATCATCACTCATTTCAACAAATCCAAAACCCTTGCTTCGGTTGTTGTTGAATTTGTCTGTTACAATTTTGGCAGAAACAACCTCACCGAATGAAGAAAATAAATTCTGTAGTTCTTCACTGGTCATGTTCCAGTTTAAATTTCCAACGTAAATGTTCATGTTTTTAAATAATTAAGTTAAAAAATCCCAAGAGAGATCAGTAACCCAACCCCAAAAACATTTACCTGAAACGTTAAGGAAATATGGAAACACTGCATCTTTGGCTATACGAAAATAAAAATATTCTTTTTAAATATACAATTAATCTTTATTTTTTTTTGACGCAGAAAATGGTGAGAAAATGACTGGATGAGTATCAATTTAAAACTTGCGAAAAGGCTCTTTTATTGGATTCTATAAGTTTTTCGGGCCTTGTTATTTACTTTATTTGTTATTTACAGATTAACATGGTTCAACTATTAATATTATGCAGCTATTTTAGCAAAGCAGCATTGCGCATAATTTTTAGAAATAGTTGTGCTGCTTGCCGAAGCATTTTGTTATAACAGCGAAAGAGTTCGATACATATGATGAGGCTATAAAATATTCTGAAAGGCATAAAAAATTTTTAACCAACAAAAGGCAAATTGTTTTTTAAGATTATTGCTGACTTTACAGAATAAAAAAACTGCCAATATCTAAAATGGCAGTTCTTTTATTTAATTAGCTTGATTATTGTGTTATAATAACTTTTTTAACTGCGCCAGTATTGTTGTTGCGCAAATAATACATTCCAGCTGCCATTGCTGAAATGTTAATAGTACCTTTTTTAGTAATAGTTGAAGTAAGTAAAACTCTGCCAGACTCATTGATTAACGAAACAGATGCCTTACCTGTTATTTCTACATTAAGTATGTTTTTGGCAGGTATTGGGTAAACGTTTAACAAGTTCTTGTTATCGTAAATCTGGTTAACATCTGAAGAAGATGAACTTACAATAGAAGCAGTTGCTACATAATCAATTTTGGCACTTTGAAGAGTTAAGCCAGGCACAACAGCATTAGAAACTTTTACGAAATAGCTTCCATCTTTAGTTGGATAAAAAACCGAATCGGCTAAAATTGTTGCGGCTTTTGAGTTACCGGATATACCAGCTAAATACCAAGTGTAGGTATTATTACTTAAGGTGCCCCCCGCAGAAACGGAGAGTGCATTTCCATTTTGATGAGCGATGATCTTGGCCTGCTTGCCATATTTGGCAAAGGGTATGTTTTGAGCTAAAAATTCTAATCCATCGAATGTATAACTATCGGTTGAAACATCTAAAACATGCAATGGAAGGTTTACAAGGTCAGGTGTTATACTACCTGTTAGCTTGTTATTGTTTAAATACAAAATACCCATATTTATCAAATAATCAAACTGAGGGGGGAGGCTTCCACTAAGCTTATTATTTGACAGATTAAGCTCCCAGACGTTTTGAAGTTTGCTAAGGGCACTGGGAATGCTACCGGTTAGTCTATTGTTATTTAACGTTAGCCAAGTAAGGCTTGTATCGGTGCCAAGTTCATCCGGTATATTGCCGGTTAACTGGTTGTTATTAAGATACATGTACTCAACAGTACGTGAATTGCCTAATTCCACCGGAATTGAACCTGACAACTTGTTTACTGATAAATCAATAGTTCTAATAATACCAAGACTACTCACTTGTGCCGGAATGCTACCTGTTAGACTGTTATTACTAAGATTTAAGTAATAAAGAGCGGTAAGATTTCCGATGGATGACGGAATGGTACCCTTCAAATTATTACCACTTAAATAGATTGCAGATACCCTGTCGTTTGTAAGAACAATACCTTCCCAATTTGAAATTTTGGCGGTAAGCCAGTTTTTATTATTTAACCAGTGTGCCCCATCGGTGCTGTTATACAGGTCTACAAGGGCTAGTGAATCCTTAACAGGAACCTGGGCATTCGCTTTGGTACAAACAGTTAAAAAGGCAAGCAGGGTAAGGCTAAAAAGTAAATTTTTTGATTTCACTGAAGCAAATTTTAGTGGTGAATGTTAGTTGATTGATAAATGGTTAATTCTTTCAGCCTATAAAGTTAGAGTTTTTTTCTTTCACATTTAAGAACCATAATTATTTTCGGCTTAAACATTTTTAAAGGGCACTTTTACGTTCCGTCAACCAGCAAAATATCTTTTTTTTAACAAAAAACATCTTTTCACAATTTCGGAAAATTAATGTACACCTAAATGAAGGAAAAAATGGTTTGCCTTTCGGTTGATTAAAGGATGCAGTACAAATTTTCGCACCATTTTTTTTAGCAAGCAATATAACTTTAGGCATCGTCTGTTGCGTCACTCCCTTGTACGTCCGGTTTTCAAAGCATCTTTTTACAGCCCTTGCAATTGTGCTTTTGGTTTACAGGAAACATTTTGGCTACATCCAAATAGTTTTTGGAATTGGCGTAATTATTATAACCATAAAAGTCAAAAATTAGTTTGGATTACATTCTTAATGATTGGCCCTTAAAAAAATCCTGCATTGAACGCTGTTTGTATTATTTGCTGAATATTGTTATTAAAGTACAAGAGTGCGATGCAACAAACGATGCCCAAAGCTGTATTTGCCGGGAACAAAAAAATCCTGCCTTTAATTAGATAATTAATGTAAAACAGGATTTTTATTTCTTTAGTGTTAATGCTTAATCATCATCGTCAACATCGCCGCCGTCTGCTCTTTTTTGCATTTCGCTAATGGGCATATAAATAGTACGACCAACTGGCTCTTTACCACGATAGGTAATTACCTTCAGCATTACTGCATCTTTTGGCGGCGTAAGCGGTACGGTATATTTTGGATAAAATCTATCCGGAAAACTATTATCGAAACTGTAATAAATATCCAGGCCTTTTACCTCTGTTGATAATTGAATCTGTAGTTGACCCTTTTTGTCTTTTGTTGCCGTAAAAACAGGTTCGTACATACTTGGCGCATAATTAATATCCTGCACATCGAAGCGCTTCATATGTTGTTCTACTCTTGTTACAAAGTCGTCCCAGTTTTTATTTTGCTTCTGGCTCCATACACATTCTGCTGTTGCAAAAGCACGGGGCCACATCATGTATTGCAGGTGGCGAACATTATATATTTGCTCCGTCCATAAATTGGCCTGTCCTCCTTTAATATATTTGGCATCGGCACCTTTGGGTACGGGTTCAAACTGGTAAGCTTTGTTCAGCCGCAGCGTAGCGTAAACATGCGGTTCCATTATACGGTCTCCCTGCATATAATCGAGATAAGCGTAAGTGGTGGGGCTCATTACCACATCGTGTTTCATATTAGTAGCCTCAATGCCACCCTTTTCGCCGCGCCAGCTCATTACGGCTGCGTTAGGCGCAAGACCACCTTCCAGAATTTCATCCCAGCCCATAAATTTTTTGCCTTTGCTCTCCACGATATTTTCAAGCCTTTTTTCAAAATAGCTTTGTACTTCCTGCATGGTTTTCAAACCTTCTTTTTGCATCAATGCCTTTATTGCATCACTTTTTTCCCAATAGTTTTTAGGGCACTCGTCGCCACCAACATGTATGTATTCGAAAGGGAATAAGGCGGCTAATTCAGTCATTACTTTATCAAGAAAAGTATAAACTTTTTCATTTGCAGGGCACAATGTGTTATCCACCATAGCAATTGGTGGCGCACCATGCGACCAATCCATCAAATTTTCGCCCGAACGTACCCGGTAATTTTCTGCACCGGGTGTGCAGGATAATTCGGGGTAGGCAACAACTGCCGCAAGGCTGTGGCCGGGCACATCTATTTCGGGCAAAATATTTACAAATCTGTCTTTTGCATATTGCACCACTTCTTTAATATCTTCCTGGGTGTAAAATCCTCCATAAGTAACGGGTTCATCTGCCGTAGGAGGGGAGAAGCTACCAAAATAGCCTGTTTTCTGCACATTGAATGCTCCTTTATTTGTTAGGTTTGGCAAACTCTTTATTTCTATCCGCCACCCTTCGTCGTCTGTTAAATGCCAGTGAAATAAATTAAATTTATACCTTGCCATAAGGTCTATATAATCTTTAACTTCTTTCTTGGTAAAAAAGTGGCGCGATACATCAAACATCAATCCACGCCAGCCAAAACGGGGGTAATCGGTTATATCTGCACAGGGTGCCTGCCACTTAATATTTTTAACGGCAATATTGCTTTCAATTTCTTTTGGAAATAATTGAACCAATGTCTGCGCCCCGTAAAATAAACCGGCCGGCTTATTGGCTTTAATCAAAACTGCTGATGGCGTTACATACAGCTGGTAACCTTCGTCACCAATCTCTTTGTTCACGGTTTTATTAACTATCAATTTTATTGCAGCGTTGCCGGCTTTGTTGCTAACAGTAACCTTGGAGCCGGTTGCCACAGATAATTTTTGCTTTAAAAAATCTACCGTCTCTTTTAAAGCCGGTTGTAAAGGAGCTTCAATAACTACATTGGAAAGCAAGGTAAAACTACCAGGCTTTTCTATTATTTTTACAGGCTCGGGTATAATGGCAATTTTGTTTTTTGTATTCTGGCATAACGCCGAACAGGTAACAATAAAGCAGCATAGCAAGGCAGATATTTTTTTCATATTGCGTGTCGTCTTTTATAAGATGGTAAGCTGGAAAATTAGTGCATTTAATATTTATTACACTGGTAATTTTTTTATACAGCTGTACAATTAATATTTTTTTATTTATACCAGCTAATCATTTCATGGCATCCCGGTTGCGTCGCAATCCGTTCATCAGTTGTTTTTAAATAGGGCTTGGGTGTTTTGTGCTGTGTTGCTATGCCTGTTTTACACCATATGATTTCCCCGAAAAAATTGTTTTATTGTTTATTTTAATACACAAAGTACAGTATCAGGGCTTACCTCATAAATTCTATGTTTTGCCTATCCTTCAATTAAGCTGCGCATTAGATACTTTTTGCCGCTGCTACATTTTTTGATGCTGTGTAGCGCTGAACATTTATTTTTGTTACTATGGAAGTTAACAGAACACTGATAGATAATCTGGCGCATTTGTCCCGCCTTCATTTTAATGATGAAGAAAAAAAAGAACTGGAGCAAGATCTTCAGCGGATTATTTCTTTTGTTGAAAAGCTCAACGAAGTTGACACTGCCAACATAAAGCCTTTACAGCATATGGGTACAGAAATAAATGTGCTGCGTGAAGATGAAATAAAGGGCTCCATAACAAGGGAAGCGGCACTATTGAATGCCCCTTCTTCAAATAGCATTTTTTTTAAAGTACCTAAAGTAATTAAGAAATAATTGCCGCTAACTGCGGCCATTAAAATCCATCAAAAAATCATTTATTTCAAAATGGAACCTGTTATACATCTGGAAAATATTATTAAGACCTATTATATGGGCACCAATTCTCTTACTGTTTTAAAAGGCATTGGTCTGGATATTTATCGAAACGAATATGTGGCTTTGATGGGGCCCAGCGGTAGTGGTAAAAGTACTCTTATGAACATTATTGGTTGCCTTGATACACCCAGCCAGGGAACTTATATTTTAAATAGCAGCGACGTAAGCAAAATGGCCGATGATGATTTAGCCGAAGTGCGTAACAAGGAAATTGGTTTCGTATTTCAGCAGTTTAACCTGTTGCCAAGGCTTACTGCTGCAGAAAATGTGGCGCTGCCGTTGGTTTATGCAGGCATCAGTAAAAAGGAAAGGACCGACCGGGCCATGGAAGCACTAAAAAAAGTAGGACTTGCAGACCGGAGCCACCATAAACCCAATGAAATGAGTGGCGGGCAAATTCAGCGTGTGGCGATAGCAAGGGCATTGGTAAATAATCCTTCGATATTGCTTGCTGACGAACCCACGGGAAACCTGGATTCTAAAACTTCTGTTGAAGTAATGGAAATCTTTGGTAAGATACAGGAAGGCGGTAACACCGTTGTTTTGGTAACACACGAAGAAGATATAGCAGGATATGCCAAAAGGATAGTGCGTTTAAGAGACGGCGTTGTGGAAAGCGATCATGTAAAAATGCCAACAACTTCTTTTACCTGAACATTATTTATTTTGGTGGAAAATATGGGGAGAGTTATTACTCTCTTTTTTTATGTTATGAACTACTTGCGTTTAATTTTGTTGTTGCGTTCAAATTAGGATAACTGATCTTTAATTAGAAGGAATGGTTTGGCTGTTTGCTGCTTAATAAGCTAGAGTACAAGTGAGTGACACAACAGGCGATGCCCAAAGAAAAAAAGCCAGAAACATAAAAAAATACAATGTCAACTAAGATATATACTAAAACCGGCGACCTTGGCAAAACAAGTTTGATTGGGGGAACTAAAGTTCCCAAAAGCCATATACGCATAGAAACCTATGGTACAATTGATGAACTCAATTCTTATATTGGTTTGGCTGGAGACCATATCACAAATGAGCATTTGAAAAATATTCTAAAAGAAATACAAGATAGGCTCTTTACCATTGGTTCTTCGCTGGCGTGCGATCCTGAAAAAGAAACAGGTATGAAAATACCCGACTTAAAAGAGACGGATATAGACTTACTTGAACGAGAGATTGACAAAATGAACGATGAACTGCCGCCGATGAAATTTTTTGTGTTGCCAGGTGGCCATGTTGCAGTTTCAACGGTTCATGTGGTGCGGTGCGTTTGCAGACGTGCAGAACGCCTTTGTGTAAATATGCAGGAGCATGAAATGTTTATTGAGCCACTTATAATAAAATACCTGAATCGGTTAAGTGATTACCTGTTTGTTGTATCAAGATACCTTACACATATACTTAATGTAAAGGAAATACCGTGGCGGCCCCGCGTTTAGTCTCTGTCATGTTATGTTACTTTTCCTGAAGGTGCATCTTATGAAAGAAGCGATGCACTGCGGGCGCCATAAAAAATCCAACATTCGTAATAAAAGCAATGCCGCTGAAGAGCGCATAAAACGAGGAGAACCATTTTCCAGCATCAGACTCAATGTTTGCAACCGGCCCCATGCCGGCAAGAATCATAGACGAATTATGCAAAGCATCCAGCCACCCGATATCAGCCGTATAATGATAGCCAATAATGCCTATTGCCAGACAAAAGGAAAGAATAGCGGACATATAAATAAAATTTTTTCCGAGCCGCCTGTAATACACGCTTTTTGAAGCGAGTGGCTTTGTTATATGTTCATACATCAATTTAGATTTATTATTTGCAATCTGCTGGAATAGAAGCATCAATGGATGCCTTAAGCTCTTTAGTAATCGCCGCTTTTTCTTCGCTCAATATACTCTTAATAAAAACGACACAGGCATAACCATGACATTTATCTATCAAAGGCCAGGTGCCAAATAAACCGGGGCTCGACAAAACAGTGCTTTTCCCGCTTGCGTCTTCTGCCTGCACCCATTCGCCCAAAGCATAATTAAAGCCAGTTGCTACTGCAGGGGCATATTTAATCATTTGTAAAGTTGTTTGGGGTTGCTGCATGGTTTGTATGGCTTGCTCACTCAGTATTACCTTACCATTATACATGCCGTTATTCATTAGCATTATTAGAAAGTGCATATAATCAGCTGCACTGCTCACTGCACCACCACTTGGGTTTACGGCTTTTCCATAATCCGTTGCAAAGCTGCTATTCTTCATAGCAAGCGGCTTAAAAATTCTGTCCTGTATTAAACGGTCAAAAGATTTTTTACTTATAACCTCCAGTACACGCCCGGCAATATTCAGCCCAATGGGACTGTACCTGAATTCAACACCTGGGTTGGTATCTATATTATGTTTACCGGCAAAATTATTAACCTCATCTTCCAGCGATTTGAATTTGCTAAGCTTGATAATTCCGCGCAAACCAATTGGGTCACCCTCAATACCGGTAGTGTGAGACAGGCATTGCCGAATGGTGATATAGCTTTTCCCATAGTCGGCAAAAATGGGTAGGTATTTACTCACCTTATCGCCTAAAGAAAGTTTGCCTTCATCTACAAAGGCCATCACAAGTGCTGCGGTGAACCATTTACTGCAACTGGCAATTGGGGCAGGCGTATTTTCATCAAAATTGCCTTGGCTTTTGGTATAAATAATTTTGCCGTCCTTATAAATCAAGGTCACGAGGTCGTTTCCCAATTGCTTTTGGTATTGCGCCAGCTTAATATCAAGATCACTAAAATTATATTGAGCACCCGCACCCTGAAACAATAGCAGAAAAATCAATACAGTACTGACTTTCATGCAGATTAACCTAAACAATTGCGCCATATTTTCTGATTTTTTTTCTTGGATTGTCGTTTGCACACGATCTTAAAGTTATTTGAATTTATTTTATGGACCGGGCAAATTTTATTTCAATTTAGCCTGGTTGCGTCGCACACTTGTACTGTACAACATAAAGCATCGGCTTACTACTTCCAGGTTCTTTACAGGCTAAAGAGCCCTGATTTTAGACTGAAATCTAAAACGGCTACTCCTAGTGTTTATTGCTCTTTAGAGGTAGGAATTACAAATGAGTTACACAACGAAGCTCGATAGGAAACTAAAAGCTGGTACAATAATTTCTGATAGCAAATAATTAAAATTTAAAACGCACAACTAATATTATGAACTTAGGAAATTTCACCATAAAAGCAACGGAAGCCATGCAGCAGGCGCAGCAACTGGCCTTCAATCTAAAGAACCCGAACATTGAGACAGAGCATATTTTAAAAGCACTGCTCGATCAGCAGGATTCACCGGTTGACTATCTTTTAAAGAAAAATAATGTAACCCTCAATCTCGTGGAAACAAAGTTGGATGAACTGATGGGTAAACTTCCTAAAACTGCGGCAGAACCGGCCCAATCTATAGCACGCGATGCAAACAGTGTTGTGCTTCGTGCAGGTGCCGTATTAAAAAAGTTTGAGGATGAGTTTATTACACCCGAACATCTTGTACTCGCAATTGTTCAAGGAAATGATGCAACCGCTAAACTACTAAAAGATTCCGGTCTAACAGAGCAAGGCCTAGTAGCCGCAATAAAAGATTTGCGTAAGGGCGATACGGTAAAAAGCCAAACGCAAGAAACCCAGTTTAATGCACTGAACAAATATGCAAAAAATCTCATTGAAATGGCCCGGCAGGGTAAATTGGATCCCGTTATAGGCAGAGATGAAGAAATAAGAAGAACGCTGCATATTTTATCGCGCAGAACAAAAAATAATCCGATTCTTGTAGGTGAGCCAGGTGTTGGTAAAACCGCGATAGCAGAAGGTTTAGCCATGAGAATAGTTAATGGGGACGTTCCTGAGAATTTGAAAAGTAAAATTATTTTTGCACTCGATATGGGGCAGCTTATTGCCGGCGCAAAATATAAGGGAGAGTTTGAAGAACGTTTAAAAGGAGTTGTGAAAGAAGTGGCTTCAAGCGATGGAGAAATTATTCTTTTCATCGATGAAATACACACACTCGTAGGTGCAGGTGGGGGCGAAGGCGCAATGGATGCCGCAAACATATTAAAACCCGCATTGGCTCGCGGCGAACTGAGGGCAATTGGTGCAACAACTTTAAACGAATACCAGAAATTTTTTGAAAAAGACAAAGCACTGGAACGCCGGTTTCAAAAAATAATGATTGACGAGCCTTCTGTTGAAGATGCAATTTCTATTTTACGTGGGTTAAAAGACCGCTACGAAACACACCATCACGTACGCATTAAAGATGACGCAATAATAGCGGCCGTCGAACTTTCCAGCCGTTACATAACAGATCGCTTTCTACCCGACAAGGCCATTGACCTTATTGACGAAAGCGCTGCAAAACTCAGGCTTGAAATGAACTCAATGCCTGAAGAACTTGATAAGCTTGAAAGGCAGATACGCCAGTTGGAAATTGAGCGTGAAGCCATCAAAAGAGAAAATGACGAAGCCAAGCTTAGAGAGTTAAATACGGAGATTGCCAACCTCTCAGTAGAACGCGATACTTATAAAGCCAAGTGGAAAGAAGAAAAAGAACTGGTAGATAAAATTCAAAACGGTAAAGCCGATATTGAACAACTAAAACTGCAGGCCGACCAGGCTGAGAGAAATGGTGACTATGGAAAAGTAGCTGAAATACGGTATGGAAAAATAAAAGATCAGGAGAAATTGATCAGCGATCTTACCGATAAGCTTGAAAATATCAGTGACAAAAGGCTAATGAAAGAGGAGGTAGATGCTGAAGACATTGCACAAAGTGTTGCGAAAGCAACCGGAATTCCGGTAGCCAAAATGATGCAGGGTGATAGAGAAAAATTATTACACCTGGAAGAAGAATTGCATAAAAGAGTGGTAGGCCAGGAAGAAGCGATTACAGCTGTTTCTGATGCAATCCGGCGTAGCAGGGCAGGCTTGCAGGATCCTAAGAAACCAATTGGCTCATTCATCTTTCTGGGTACAACTGGTGTGGGTAAAACTGAACTGGCAAAAGCTTTGGCAGAATATTTGTTCGATGATGAAAGCATGATGACCCGAATTGACATGAGTGAATACCAGGAAAAACATACGGTAAGCCGTTTGGTTGGTGCACCTCCGGGATATGTTGGCTACGAAGAGGGTGGACAGTTAACGGAAGCCGTTAGGCGTAAGCCCTATAGCGTGGTTCTCTTAGATGAGATTGAAAAAGCAAACCCAGACGTTTGGAATATATTACTTCAGGTGCTGGATGATGGCCGCCTTACTGATAATAAGGGCCGCGTAGTTAATTTCAAGAACACCATCATCATTATGACCAGCAATATGGGTAGTCATATTATTCAGGATGCATTTAACGGTGTTAGTGAAATGGATATTGAGGAGGCCAATAATAAAGCTAAGGTTGAAGTTATGGCACTTTTGCGGCAAACAATCCGCCCCGAGTTTTTAAACAGAGTAGATGAAATCATCATGTTCCAGCCGCTTATGAAAAAGGAAATAAGGGGAATTATTAAAATTCAATTAGATCAATTGAAAAAAATGGTTGCAGATAATGGTATAAAACTGGAATTTAGTGACTATGCAATTGACTACCTGGCAGAAAATGGTTACGACCCCCAATTTGGTGCCAGACCATTAAAAAGACTTATACAAAAGGAGATAGTTAACCAGTTGAGTAAGAGAATACTTGAGGGAGATATTGATAAAAAAGAACAGGTTTTGGTAGATGTGTTCGATCATACGGTTGTTTTTAGAAGCGGGACCCCGGAATTACCAAAAACTGGAACCAAAAAGAAATAGTTACCAGGAGTTTAGAAATTATGGCGACTTCAAATTATTTTACTATTATTGCATGAATCAAATCTATACTGGGGAAAGCCTATAAAGAACAATTTGGAGACAGGCTACTGACGTAAAGTTTTGTTGTTTTTAAGTTAAGGCTAGAGATACAATTAAAAATAATTGGTAATTATACGCTTTTGTTACTTTTTTTGGTAACGGGCTAAAGCAAAAAGGAAAGTAAACTATGGCATTTAAAAAAGAGATCGTTGAGATCATTGAACCTAGAGATGTATTTGTAGGTAACGTTGATGCGCCTGTTACCCTGGTAGAATTTGGTGAATACGAAAGTGAAGAATGCGCAAAAGCAAATGAAGTAGTAAAGAAATTAATGGAAGAATATGAAGGAAGTATCCGTTTTAATTTCCGCCACTTTCCATTGACAAAAAAGCATCAGCGAGCCCTGAAAGCCGCAGAGTCTTCAGTAGCTGCCGCCCAGGTTGGTATGTTTTGGGAAATGCACAATGTGCTATTTGCTAACCGCCGCAATCTTGGCGTAACCAGTTTAAAACTACATAGCAAAGAAGCGGGAATAAACAACAAGCATTTTCTTGATGAACTGGTTAACGCTACTTATGGATGGCAGGTTCAGGGCGACCTTCGAGAAGGCATAAACAGGGGTGTAAAAGATGTTCCTACATTTTTTATAAACGATGAGCGTTTTACCGGCGAAGCTACCTACAGCGAGCTAAGCAAAGCAATTGATGCAGCTCTTAAAAAAACAAAAAAGAAAGCTCCGGCCAAACAGGTAGCTTAACAAAATATAAAAAGCCTCAATGAAAATTGGGGTTTTTTTTGTCCCGGCTATTGAACCCTGCTTCAGCCCCGGTTGTGTCACTCACTTGTACCGCAGAACAGCATTGAGCAGCTTACTGGCATATCATGCTTTAGTCATTATAATAGCGGGTACATCAGTTCATCTTTGAATAAGGCGTACAAGAGTGCGACGCAACAGACGATGACCAAAGATTTACTGCCTGGTACAAAAAAAATTCTAGCCCGGTGAAAGAGAAACTCTGAAAAATTTTCCGGCTGTACAATTATACTTGTCGCAGTTTGGGTTTCTTTTATTTTTGCTAACCAACATGCTTTCAACCACACGCCAGTTATATAAAAATGCATACACGGGTTTATCGCGAAAAACCTGGTATTTGTCCATCGTGATGCTCATTAACCGCAGCGGTACTATGGTGGTTCCCTTTATGACGATTTACTGTACGCAACAACTCGGCTTCAGTATTACACAGGCAGGTTTAATTATGGGATTTTTTGGACTTGGTGTAATCACCGGCGCATTCGTTGGCGGCAGAATTACTGACCGGCTTGGTTTTTATCCGCTGCAGGTTTGCGCTTTGTTAACCGGTGGCCTAATGTTTATCGCTATTGGCTACCTGCAAACTTTTGCCTTGCTGGCAGTAGGCACGTTTATATTAAGTGTGTGTAACGAGTCCTTTCGACCAGCGAACGCAACGGCTATTGCCTATTATAGTAAAAGTGAAAACCGTACCCGCTCTTACTCGCTAAACCGGCTGGCCATTAACCTGGGATGGGCTGTTGGCGGTGCTTTGGGCGGTTTTCTTGCCTCTGTTAATTATCATTTACTTTTTTGGGTAGATGGTTGCACGAATATAGTAGCTGCTCTGCTTTTATTAAAGTTACTGCCTTATATAAAAACAGGTACCAAACACACAAAGCAACAGGTAGCTACCATAAAACACTCAGCTTACCGCGACAAAGTTTATGTTGCATTTATTGTCCTTACTATTTTATTTGCTACCTGCTTTTTTCAGCTGTTTACAATTTTGCCGGTATTCTATAAAACTCAATGGCTCCTCGATGAGCAGTATATAGGTTTGTTGATGGCACTTAACGGGCTTATTATTGTTTTTTTTGAAATGATATTAGTGTATTCCCTGGAAGGGAAAAAGCCACTTACCAGTTTTATAAGGGTGGGTGTTTTACTGGTGGGTATCGGTTATGCGCTGCATAGTATTTTACCTGCGTCGGGCTGGGCGGCTGCTATTTGCATAACCGTTATGACATTGGGCGAAATTCTTTCAATGCCTTTTATGAATTCTTTCTGGGTAAGCCGCACGACCGATACCAACCGTGGCCAGTATGCAGGCATGTATACCATTGCATGGGGTATTGCACAAATAGCAGCCCCAACATTGGGCAGCCAGGTAGCCCATCAGCAGGGATACGGCGCCTTGTGCTGGGCTCTCGCATTTATATGTTTAATTTCAAGCGTTGGTTTTACCATATTGGGTAAGAGAATACACAGTTTAAAATCTTAATTTGCTTCCTAACTTTATTTAAAACAAAACGGCTTGAAAAAACCTTTTCAACTAATAAATTGGTTTGGGCTCATTTTTTTCGTCATTGTTCTCGGTACATCGGGTTTTATGATTATTGAAAATTATGATCTGCTCGATGCTGTTTATATGACCGTAATCACCATCAGTACCATTGGCTATTTTGAAGTTATTCCCCTTACGCCAACGGGTAAAATTTTCAATATCCTCCTTATCATTACATCCTTTGCTACTTTTACTTATACGCTAGCAAGATTAACGCAGTTTGTGGCAAGTGGCGAAATGGCTTTATATTTAAAAAACCGGAAACTTATGAAGGCTATAGACAAACTGGAAAACCATGTTATCATCTGCGGGCTTGGCCGCAATGGTCAGCAGGCTGCACATACCTTAAAAGTTCACAAGGTAGATTTTGTGGTGGTGGAGAGCAATGATAAAAATATTAATGATTGGCTGCAGAGTGATCAGTCACTGGTTTATGTAAATGGAGATGCGACTGATGACGAGACTTTAATAAAAGCAGGGATTCTAAAAGCAAAGGCTTTAATTATAGCTTTGCCAGCCGATGCAGACAATGTTTTTATCGTACTCTCTGCCCGTTCCTTAAACCAACATATACAGATCATCAGCCGGGCATCAAATCAAGGCTCCATTATGAAATTAAAAAAAGCAGGTGCCAACAACATTATTATGCCAGATAAAATAGGCGGAACACATATGGCAACGCTAGTCTCAAAGCCTGATGTGGTTGAGTTTATAGATTTTCTTTCAAGCGAAGAAGGGGAAGGTATAAACATGGAGTCGCTCGATTATGAAAAACTCCCTGCACATCTCAAAGATAAAACACTAAAAGAGGTGATAGACTGGAGAAAGACAGGTGTTAACTGCATAGGCGTTAAGAATAAGAATCAAATATTTATGATTAATCCACCACTGGAAACCATTATTTCAAAAGGTATGAAAATAATAGTGCTGGGCACAAAAACGCAGATACATTCCATGAAGCACAACTTTACAGAAAGCTTGTCCTGAAAAGGTTTTATATAAGATTTGTGGACAGGCGTTATATCATTTCTCATTTCCGCCTGCCCAAAGGTAAAAAAAAAGAGGGGCGAGTTGGGGTGGCTTTCTTGTTTCGCTCACTCGTACACCATATCAACAGGCATCTTTGATGTGTATTCAAAAAAACAAAACCTAACACAGTGAAGTTTAAAGAGTTTATTATAAAAATCTTCGTAGCGAATATTTTGTTCAAATAAGAAATTATGGCATTAAGTAAACGTATTAACCCCTTTTTAAAAAATAATAACGACACCGGATTCGGTACAAGTGCCACAAGTTACGGTGGTCGATTTGTAAATAAAGACGGCAGTTTTAATCTACGTAAAGAAGGAATACCTATCTGGGATCGAATTAGTGTTTTTCACAAAATGCTTAATATGCCACGGTGGAAATTTATTCTGGTTATTATTTTAAGTTTTGTAGTAATCAACTTGCTTTTCACTTTCGTATACCTTGTTACCGGAGTTGATGAATTTACGGGCATTATTGTAACAAGCGAGTGGAGCATTTTAAAGGAGCTGTATTTTTTTAGTACGGAAACATTTAGTACTGTGGGTTATGGCAGGGTAAACCCTGTGGGCAGTATGGCCAACCTGGTCGCTTCTTTTGAGGCACTTACCGGTTCATTGTTTTTTGCAATAGTTACTGGTTTGATTTATGGACGTTTTTCCAAGCCAAAGTCTTTTCTTGTTTTCAGTAATCTTGCGCTTGTGGCGCCTTTCCAGGGCGGAACGGGGCTAATGTTCCGTTTTGTTTCTTACAAAGAAAATCATAATTTAACGAGTGTTGAAGTAACGGTAAGCCTTAGCATTGTGGTAATCGAAAATGGCAAATCGGAATATAAGTTTTATACGTTGCCGCTGGAACGCAGCCGCGTTGACAGCCTTCCAATGAACTTTACCGTAGTTCATCCGATTGATGAAAACAGCCCCATATATGGCTTTACATTTGAAGACATGCAGAATGCTGATATGGAACTTTATGTTCTGATAAAAGCATTTGATGATGTGTATTCTTCTACCGTTCTGCAACGCACTTCCTACACTTATGATGAGATAAAATTCAATGCGAAATTTGTTCAAATGTATCGTGAAAGCGAAGACGGCATGACCACAATTATTGAAATGAATAAACTAAATGAGTTTAGAGAAGTATAACAAATGTGAATTTGGAGATAGTTTATTGGGGGGTATTTAATATTTCGCCGCCATCTATAAAACAATCGTATCTCCAGCTGAAATTTTAAAAGAAAGGACAAGCTTGCTGCTACTGCTGTTGGAGCAAAGATGCAAGAAAAAGTCTATGTAAATTTATATTCCTGGCTACAAAAATTATTGATCAAAACCATTTTGCCAGCCTTCTGTTTTTAGATTCTCTACTTTTTTTAAAACTTCGGCTTCAAGATTTTTTTTATAAGATTCTACTTTTTTACCAACTGTTTCATCAAAAGCACCAATCATTGTTGCTGCAAGTATGCCTGCATTTTTTGCTCCATTCAATGCAACTGTAGCAACAGGAATACCATTAGGCATTTGCAAAATGGAAAGAACAGAATCCCAACCATCAATAGAGTTGGAAGATTTTATAGGAACGCCAATAACGGGCAAAGAAGTAATGGAGGCAACCATTCCTGGCAAATGAGCAGCACCGCCGGCACCGGCAATTATTACTTTTAATCCTCTTTCTTTTGCAGCGGCGGCATACTCCATCATGCGTTGCGGCGTGCGGTGCGCAGATACAACCGTAAGCTCGAAAGCAATTTCAAACTCTTTTAAAATATCGGCGGCAGCCTGCATGATGTTGAGGTCGCTGTCGCTGCCCATGATTATGCCAATTAGGGGAGTTTCCAGTTTTGAGTTTCCAGTTTTCAGTTGGGCCATGTTACCTGTTTTTGAATTTTTGTCCACGAATTTCTGATTTATTAAGATACTCAATGAATGACGCAATCATTCGGGCGACTTCATCTGTTTCCTGATATAGTTGATCAAAAATACCTTGGCTGAAATAAGTAGCATCAAGACATCTGTATAATTGAGATTTTAATTCTCCAGTTTCGCCTTTGGCAATTCCTAAACTATTTATGAATTCGACGCGGCTTCCTCTATCAAAACCTTCGGCAATGTTGTCCATAATAGAACCAGACGATCCACGCATCTGATCCTTTAATCTAAAATCTTTTGATAAAGGCTCTTGAAAAGAAAGAGCATAAGTTTTTGAAGCAAGTATTCTTGCTTTTTTCCAAACTTCAAAGTCTTCAAATTTTGTAATTGTTGCCATAACTGAAAACTCCAAACTGTAAACTAACTCACTACTTTCAGCGTATTCTTGATTTTATGTGCTTTAAAAGTAAGCTCCTGAATCTCTTTACTTATCACTGTTACATGGCCCATTTTTCTACCGGGCTTCGTTTGTATTTTGCCATACAAATGCACAAACACATTATCCATTTTCAACACCTCTTCAAGACCTTCATATTTTGCTTCGCCACTGAAACCTTCGGCCCCTATAATGTTTACGATAGATGATGGCAGAATAGGGTCTGTATTGCCTAAAGGGTAACCAAGTATTATGCGCCAGAGCATATCGTACTGACTGCAATAGTTTGCTTCAATGGTGTGGTGGCCGCTGTTGTGCACACGTGGAGCAGTTTCATTTACCAGAACTTCATCGTTAATGTCAATAAACATTTCTATGGCAAACAGTCCAGGACTTTCTAAAGCTTTCGCTAATTTAATAGCAATAGCTTCCGCTTTCCACATACATTGTTCGGGTATTTGTGCCGGACTTACCTGGTAGTCCAACAGATTAAAAACCTTGTCAAAGATCATTTCAGCAGGAGGGAAGAAAGCAATTTCACCTTTATCATTTTTGGCAACGATCAGCGCAATTTCTTTTTTTATGTTCACCATCTTTTCCAGAACTGCTGGCTCATTAAAACCCTTTTCAATTTCTTTTTCGGTCTTAATTATTTGTACGCCTTTACCATCGTAACCGCCCATAGCAATTTTATGAACTGCCGGAAAAAAACTGCTGTACAACTGAAGGTCGGCAAGCTTTTCGGTTACTTTAAATTCAGGTGAGGGAATTTCATTGGCCTTATAAAATTCTTTCTGTGTTATCTTGTTCTTGATAATTTTTATAGCTGAAGGTTTGGGATAAATTTTCACGCCTTCGCTTTCTAATTTCTCCAGTGCTTCAATATTTACCGCTTCAATTTCAATAGTGAGCGCCTCGAGATTTTTACCAAAGTTGTAAACAGTATCAAAATCTTTTATATCACCCTTTGTAAAATAATGGCATAAATGCGCTGCCGGACAGTGTTCATCGTTTTCAAGTACATAAGTTTCTACCACATAATTCGCAGCCGCCTGCAGTAACATTCTGCCCAATTGTCCACCACCGAGAATACCAACTTTCATATCATGAATTAAAATGATTGTAAATTTTTATGAACCCAGCTTTTACAACGCTGACCAGTCACCGCTTGCGTCGCACTCTTTTACTTTATAACGTTATTCTGCAACTACAGCCTGCACCAGTAGGTGGCGAAGATAATTTGAGTTGCTGACTTAAGTAAGGATTTTTATACATTTGCAATACAATGCTACCAGATTATCCTCATAAAGTTTTTAGCGATAAGCGCATCAACTATTCCCTGTTGATGGAAGCGCTTGCTATGCGGTCGCATTAATTTATGCCCGCTTTCGCATTACAATAACATGACTGTGTTTAATTAGCTGAATAAAATTACTTCAGTACAAGAGTGCGACGCAACGGATGCTTCATAGAGGTTCCGAACCTCTGGCTCATAGAATGTATTTATCTAAAAACTACAAACAATAAATTCCAAACTATTTTATATGCAAACTTTAGAAGCTACTAAAACAAACGATAAAGCTGAAACTGATTTTCTGCCTTTGCATGGTACAGACTATGTGGAGTTTTACGTAGGCAACGCCAAGCAGGCGGCCCATTTTTATAAAACCGCATTTGGGTTTCAAAGCCTTGCTTACGCAGGGCCAGAGACCGGCGTAAAAGACCGGGCAAGCTATGCTGTACGCCAGCATAAACTCACTTTTGTTTTTACTACAGCATTAAGAACCGGCAACCCAATTGCAGACCATGTATACAAACATGGCGATGCCGTTAAAGTGCTGGCATTGAAAGTTGATGATGCAACCGATGCATGGAAACAAACAACAGAGCGCGGCGCAGCAAGCTATATGGAACCCACAACACTTACCGATGCAAATGGTGAGGTTGTGCTTAGCGGCATTCACACTTATGGCGAAACAGTACATTTATTTGTAGAACGCAAAAATTATGAAGGTGTTTTTATGCCCGGCTACCGGGAATGGAAAACGAATTATAACCCGCCATCAACCGGGCTGCTTTATGTTGATCATTGTGTAGGAAATGTAGGCTGGAACCAGATGAACCCCTGGGTTAAATTTTATCAGGATGTAATGGGCTTCCGCAATATTTTAACCTTTGATGATAGTGATATTTCCACAGAATATTCGGCGTTGATGAGTAAAGTGATGAGCAACGGAAATGGCTTTGTAAAATTCCCGATCAATGAGCCGGCAGAAGGTAAAAAGAAAAGCCAGGTAGAAGAATATCTTGATTATTATAATGGCGAAGGTTGTCAGCATGTGGCGCTTTCCACCAACAATATTGTTGAAACAGTTACCGATCTGCAGAACCGTGGTATTGAGTTTTTAAAGGTACCCACCAGTTATTACGATGAATTGTTAGGTAGGGTAGGGCATATTGACGAAGATATCGCTTCGCTTAAAGAGCTTGGTGTATTGGTTGACAGAGATAATGAAGGTTACCTGCTGCAGATATTTACCAAACCCGTAGAAGACAGGCCCACACTGTTCTTTGAGATTATACAACGCAAAGGAGCACAGAGTTTTGGTAAAGGAAATTTTAAAGCATTGTTCGAAGCTATTGAAAGGGAACAGGAGCTGCGCGGCAATTTGTGAACAGATATATGTGCAAAATTTTTATAGTCAACAATAATTGCAATGGATCAATTTAAAACTGAAGGTGCCTTACCGTTGCGCCATTATTAATCAGTTGTTTTAAAGAATCTATTCCAATTTTTAAATGTTTATCTACAAACTGTGAGGTAATTTTTTTATCACTTTTGTCTGTTTTTATGCCTTCCGGAATCATTGGCTGGTCACTTACCAGAAGCAATGCACCGGTTGGAATTTTATTGGCAAAACCCACCATAAAAATGGTTGCAGTTTCCATGTCAATGGCATAAGCCCTAATTTTTTGAAGGTATTCTTTAAAGATTTCATCATGCTCCCAAACGCGGCGGTTAGTGGTGTACACGGTACCCGTCCAGTAATCCACTTTATAATCGCGGATCGTAGTTGATATTGCTTTCTGTAACGCAAATGCAGGCAAAGCCGGCACCTCTGGAGGAAAATAATCATTCGAGGTTCCCTCACCCCTTATGGCTGCTATGGGTAATATTAAATCGCCCAGTTTATTTCTTTTTTTAAGACCGCCGCATTTGCCCAAAAATAAAACAGCCTTTGGTTTTATAGCACTTAGTAAATCCATTACAGTTGCGGCTCCCGGGCTTCCCATTCCAAAATTAATGATGGTAATACCGTCTGCGGTTGCGCACTGAAATGGATTGCTTTCACCCATAACTTTTACTTTGTTCCACTGGGCAAATTTGTACACATAATTATCAAAATTTGTAAGCAGTATGTACTTTCCAAAGTTCTTTAATTCCTCACCAGTGTAGCGGGGCAACCAGTTGTTTACTATTTCTTCTTTCGATTTCATAAGCCTTATTTTTTTACCAAGCCCCTAAATATGCTGCGATTATTTTTTACCAGACCTTAGCTATTTAATTAAACATCCTTGCGTCGCACTCTTGTACTTCCGGCACTTTATTCGGCAACTCAGTTGCAGTCAGGCGGCGGATTTGCCTGGTTTTCTATTTATGTTTGTGGTCACTAAATTAATGCCATCTCCAGTAAAGTAAAAGCAACGAGTCTACATAAATTTCGTAAATATACAAAAAGCGTTTTTTGTGTTGGTACCTTTGCGCATGGCGCGAATTGTTTATCCATCATTTCCTTTTAAAATTAAAGAAGAGAAGAACGTTGAATTAATTTTCGATGAAGTGAGGAAAAGATGGGTGCGTCTTACACCAGAGGAATGGGTGCGACAGAACTTTATTCAGTATCTTTTAAAAACAAAAAATTATCCGGCTGCTGTGCTTGCAGTTGAAAAAGAAATAAGACTGGGCGATTTAAAAAAGCGCTGCGATGTAGTAGTATATAAAAAGGATAAGCCCTGGATGATTATAGAATGTAAAGAACAAGGAGTTGTGTTAAGTGATGCAACGATACAGCAGGTGCTGCGTTACAACATCACTTTAAATGTTAGCATACTCGTAATTACAAATGGTGAAAATACCCATGCCATTGATGTAAGAAAAAATCAAATTCAATTGCTTGATTTTCTGCCGGATTGGGATGAATGATAAAATGTTTTACAAGTATTTTGGCTGTGGCTGTTGAAAGCTGAACCAACAACAAAAAGTACAAGTGTGCGACGCAAGGATGTTTAATTAATTGCTGCTGTTTGGCTAATAAAAGTAATATATGGCAATTATCTTTAAATATTTTCGAAACTTACGTTTGCATGTTTTGCCGCCAGACTATTTGCGGATATATTTACAACTCTTAAAAATTTCTTTTTAAAACAATCAAATCAAATTAACATCTATGATTAAAAAAATCTACTCCGGAAAAATCCTGGTCTTCAGTTTTTTAGTGGCGATCATTTTCTCTTCGCAGCTGCATGCGCAAAATGTTGCCGCGACTAAAACGGCCAACGACTTTGTTTCACAAAACGCAGTAAAAATTGGCTTTTCTTCGAAGGATTTGAAGAATTACAGGGTTTCTGATACTTATATAGATAAGCTATCTGGCGCTACAATCGTTTACCTGCAGCAAACTTTTAAAGGTATTGATGTTTTTAACTCAATTCAAACAGCGGCGTTTAAAAATGGTAAGCTAATTTCAATTGCAGGCAAACGTATTGCCGATATGGAAAATTTGGTAAATTCAAAAGACGGTCTTGCTTCCTTTACAGCGGCGCAGTCTGTTAAAGCAGCTGCTGAACATTTAAAAATTACCGCTCCCAGCTTGCCAGTGGCTCTAAAACAAATGAATGCTTTTAAAGAAGTAGAATTTAGCGATTTGGGCATATCATCTTCAAACATCAAATCAAAACTTATCTGGATTCAGGACGATGTTACAGGTGCATTTTCTCTTAACTGGCAGGTTCAGTTGCAGCCCAAAGGCTTTTCTGATCTATGGTTGGTGAATGTGGATGCATTGAAAGGCGGAGTAGTAAGCAAAATAAACCTTAACATCGTTTGCGACTGGTCTAAACCTTATCGTCCTGGTGCTTTAAGAAGTGAAGTGGAAGCCCCTGCAGCCTTAGACGACGCTGAAACCGCAGCAAGTATTACATCAGCGAAGTACAGAGTTATACGTTTTCCTGCTGAAAGTCCTATACATCCAGGTGGAACGTATGCTGTTGCGAGCAATCCATGGGAACTTGCCGGTCTTACCAACAATGCAACTACTCTAAAATGGAATGACAATGGTACAGTTACTTATGATAGTACCAGGGGTAATAATGTTCTTGCTCAGGAAGACGTGAACGGCAATAATGGTTTTGGTAAAGGCGTAAAATCAAAGACTGCAATTCCAAATCTTAGCTTTCTTGACAAGCCTGACTATACAAAGGATCCTGGGATTACAAAAAATAAAAATTTTGCGATAACCAATCTTTTCTATTGGAACAACATCGTTCACGATATCTCTTACCAGTATGGATTTGATGAGGTGTCTGGAAACTTCCAATCAAATAATTTGAGCAGGGGCGGGGCAGGAAACGATTACGTACTGGCAGATGCCCAGGATGGTTCGGGTACCAACAATGCAAATTTTTCTACACCAAATGATGGTTCAAGCCCACGCATGCAAATGTTTATTTTTGATGCGGTGCCTAATTTTACAGTAAACCAGCCAACCTCATTTTCAGGTTTAAAATCTGCTGTAGAGAGTGCATTCAGTACAAGCAATAAGCTGTCAGCAAAAGGACCTATTACGAACGATGTAATATTGTTCAACGATGATGCCTCAGGTACTACGCATGGAGCTTGCGCGGCTGCTTTTAACGCCAGTTCGCTTGTGGGTAAAATTGCTTTGATAGACAGAGGAACCTGCAATTTTACTGTAAAAGTGAAAAATGCGCAGCTTGCGGGTGCGATAGCTGCAATAGTTGTTGATAATGTACCGGGTGAATATCCCGTTGCAATGGGTGGCACAGATAACACGATCACAATACCGGCGGTAATGGTTAGTTACGAAACTGGTGATACCATCAAGCAAAAAAGGGCTGCAAATATTACAGTGAATGTTACGATGAAAACCGGTGTTAAAATTGATGGTGATCTGGACAACGGTGTTATCGCGCACGAATATACGCATGGGATATCTAATAGATTAACGGGTGGTCCTTCTAACACTTCCTGTTTAATCAATGCAGAACAAATGGGCGAAGGCTGGAGCGATTATTTGGCATTAATGGTAACCAAAAAATGGTCCACTGCTACAGTCAACGACGGTTTGAATAAAACCCCTATTGGTACCTATGTTGTTGGTCAAACACCATCAGGTTCAGGGATTCGTACGTATCCGTATTCAACAGATATTGCAGTTAACCCATGGACCTATGCTTCTCTGGCAACATCTGGTGGTGAAGTACACGTGATTGGTGAAATATGGTGTGCTGCTCTTTGGGAAATGACCTGGCAGATTATACAAACAGCGGGTATTAACACAAATATTTACGATGCTGCCAGTTCAGGTGGTAATAATATTGCTCTAAAGCTTGTATTGGAGGGCATGAAATTACAGCCTTGTAAGCCCGGATTTTTAGATGGCAGAAATGGTATCTTAAAAGCAGATACAATAATTTATGGCGGTGCTAACAGTGCTGCTATCTGGAAAGCTTTTGCTAAAAGAGGTATGGGTATTTTTGCTTCTCAGGGAAGTTCTAACAGTTATACGGATGGAGTAGCAGATTTTACCGAACCACCAACTGCAGCCAAATTTGCAAACGGTAACTTAAGTGCAAGTAAGCAAAATACCACCGCACTTTTACAATGGCAGAACCTAAAAGATATGAGCGGTAATAAATTTGTTGTGGAAAGAAGTTTAAATGGTACTAATTACCAGGCAATAGGAACAGTTGTTTTAAAAGACAAAGCAGCTGCCAATACATTTGTGGATGCATCTCCGGCTACTGGTAACAACTACTATAGGCTTGTACAAACGGCATCTGACGGAAGTGCAGTTTACTCAGCCGTACGTTCATTGAATTTTGCTGGAATACACGTTTCGCCTAATCCTGCTAAGGATGTGGTGAATGTAACAGTTAGCGATAACAATAAGCTCTTAAAAGTGGTATTGTTAACTGCAGCAGGTAAAGAGATTGCTACGTACAATATGAACAGTGCTACATTAAAATTAAACCTGCCACATGTTGCGCCAGGTATGTATCTTGTAAAAATTACAGGCGACAATATTTCCAGTACGCATAAGCTGATCATTCAATAGAAATTGATTTTTTATTTTTAAGGCCTTGCAAACTTGCAAGGCCTTTTTTTGTTTCGTACCTTTCTAAAAGCCCTCTAACAGGCAGTGTGGGTACTTTTTCTTAGCTCAATAAAGTATAAAAGTACAAGAGTGCGACGCAAGGAACGATGCCATAAGCACTAAAGCCCGGCATCTAAAAAACCTTAACTGAAAATTTTTATGTTTATCAATTATCTTCGGCTTTTATATTCAGAACATTTTTAAAATAACATTTGATGAAAAAATTATTGCTTGTTTCAATTGCGTTTGGGGTATCTGTGGCACATGCGCAAAACCCTATTCAATATTTACTGGTAGGTACCTATACCACCAGCGGCAAAAGTGAGGGCATTTATGTGTACCGCTTTAATCCCAATAAAAATGAATCTACTTTAATGAGTATAGCCAAGGGCGTTGAAAACCCCAGTTATCTAGCTGTTTCAAAAGATCAGAAGTTCGTGTACGCCGTAAATGAGAATCATGGCGACAAGGGTGGGGAAGTAAGCGCTTTTGCACTCGATAAAACCAAAGGCGAATTAAAATTTATAAATAAGCAAACTACCGCAGGCGATGACCCATGTTACGTAACTGTTGACTCAACTGGAAAAAATGTGATGGTAACAAACTACAGCGGCGGTAATTTAAGCGTCTTTAAAACCAATGCAGATGGCTCTCTGCAGCCGCCAGTGCAAACTTTAATGTATGAAGGTTACGGTGTAAATGTTACCCGGCAGGAAATGCCACACCCGCATAGTGCGGTGCTTTCGCCGGATGAAAAAAACCTGTTCGTCCCAAACCTAGGCAACGACCGTTTGTATCGTTATACATTTAAAGCAACCGATGCTGCAAATCCTCTAACCGCAATGGAGCCTGCCTATTACGAGCTTCCAGATAACAGCGGTCCACGACATTTTACCTTTCATCCAAATGGAAAATTTGCTTACCTCGTCAATGAATTATCCGGCAATATTGTAGTGTACGGATACAACAACGGAACGCTTACAGAAATACAAACTATTGTTTCTGACAACACAAATGTAAAAGGAGATAAAGGAAGTGCAGATATACATATTACGCCCGATGGCAGGTTCCTGTATACCACTAACCGCGGCACAGCCAACGATATTGCCATGTATAAAATCTCCAGCGACGGAAAGCTTGCCGAGAATGGCCATCAGCCTGTGGGTATGCACCCGCGCAACTTTATGATTGACCCAACCGGCCGCTTTTTATTGGTTGCAAACCGCGACAGCAATAGTATTCAAATATTCATCATCAATAAAAATTTTGGCATCTTGCAGGATACAGGTATTAAGATAGATGTACCACAGCCCGTTTGTTTAAAAATGGTTCCGGTAAAATAAACCAGGGTTTTAGTTTCAGATCTTCGTTAAAATAACATTGAAGAATTTTGTTTTAACGAAGATTTTTTTTGACCTGGCATTATTCAGCTATTAAGCTTTTCTTGCGTCGCACTCTTGTACTGTAGTACCTTTATGCAGCATTTAAACAGAGTTTCAGCAGATATAATGTTGCTTTGTACAAATAGTATCCTTTAATTAAAAACCTGTTCCAATATGAGAAAACTTTTTTGGGCTACTAACTTTCTTATGGCTTTTACCTTTAGTGTTGCTGCACAACAAATGAAAAATATTTTCGATGCCGCCAAGCTTACAATTGTATGGCAGCCACTTTCCAATAACAATGAAGGGTTAACCCAGTTAACCATTACCAATAAAACCAAACAGCTGCTTCCTGCCAAAGACTGGAGTATTTATTTTAATGCTTCAAGGGATTTCACAACTGATTCCTCAAAAAGCCATCTTACAATCAGTCATATAAATGGCGACCTTTTCCGCATAACGCCAACGGCAGCATTTAAAGGGCTAAAGCCAAACCAATCATTGGTTTTCGATTTTATGAGCAGTTATCCGGTATTGAACTTTACAGACGGACCCGAAGGTTTTTATTACGTAGTGGGCAGTGAAACCAAAGGAGTTTCCATAAATAATTTCACCTCTCTTCCCTTTCCCGAAGAAGCAACCAAGGGCAATAAAATGGGTTTTCTAACCCCTGAAATTATTTATGAAAAAAATAAAAATATCATTGATATTCCGGTAGAAAAACTAAATAAAATATTTCCTTCGCCCGTCAGCTATTTAGAAACCGGCAGCACGTTTTTGCTAACGGCCACCACTTCAGTTCAAGCATCGTCAATGTTTGGCAATGAAGCACACTATCTCACCAAAAGGCTGCAGGAATTTGTGGGTACCAAAATACCAACTACCGTTTCGCCTTCAAATGATATAATAGAAATTAGGCAGAAACGGCTAAGCGGAGATGCCTATGAATTACATATTAGCAATAATAAAATTGAAATAGATGCAGGCAATTCTGCCGGTGCTTTTTATGGCATTCAGTCATTGTTTTCCTTAATACCTGCCGATGCGTGGGCAGGTGTACAAAAAAATATACCCATCGCCACTGTGGATGTAGAGGATGCTCCACGGTTTGGTTATAGGGCAATCATGCTGGATGTGGCCCGCAATTTTCAACCTAAACAGGAAATCCTAAAGCTCCTTGATGCAATGGCTTTATACAAGCTAAATGTGTTTCACCTTCACTTCAGCGACGATGAAGGCTGGCGCCTTGAAATACCGTCTCTTCCTGAATTAACTAAAGTGGGATCTGTACGCGGCCACACATTGGATAACAGGCAGTTTCTTCAGCCGTCTCACGGTTCCGGGCCAGACATTTCCAATGCACAGGGAAGCGGTTATTACAGCAAAAAGGATTTTATTGATATATTAAAATATGCTACCGAACGCCATATAACCGTAATCCCTGAAATTGAAACACCCGGCCATGCACGGGCCGCCATTAAAGCAATGGATGCACGTTACGAATCTTTTCTAAAAGCCGGTAACAAGGCCGAGGCGGAACGATTTTTACTCCGCGATTTAAAAGATGAATCTCATTATTCTTCAGTACAGTCATGGAACGATAATGTGATGGATGTTTCATTGCCGTCTGTCTACAGGTTTATTGAAACCGTGATAGGCGACCTTAAAAAAATGTATAGCGAAGCAGGTGCGCCGCTGGAAACAGTCCACATGGGGGGCGATGAAGTGCCTGCAGGAGTGTGGGAGCAATCACCAGCTTACCTGGCACTTAAAAAGAACAATAACATAGTAAAAACGGCAGATGATTTGTGGTATTATTATTATGGCAGGGTAAATAAAATTCTTAAAGACCATGGTCTTTTTTTATCGGGGTGGGAAGAAACTGCGATGCGCAAAACAATGCTTGACAATCAAAAATATAGTGTTCCCAATCCAGATTTTGTTAATGAAAAATTTCAGGCAGATGTGTGGAACAATACCATTGGCGGTGGCAGCGAAGACCTTGCTTACAAACTTGCAAATGCTGGTTATAAAGTAGTGCTGAGTTGTGTAAGTAATAATTATTTTGACATGGCTTACTACAAAAATTTTGATGAACCGGGATATTACTGGGGCGGATATACCGATATAGACAAGCCTTACGACTTTATTCCTTTTGATTATTTTAAAAATGTAAAAGTTGGCAAAGACGGCAACCCGGTTGATCCTTCAATTTTTATTGGCAAACAAAGGCTAACAGATTTTGGCAAAAGCAATATTGTTGGTATTAAGGGTTTGCTTTGGGAAGAAACAATTAAAAGCACGGGTCGCATGGAATACATGATGTTTCCAAAATTAATTGCATTGGCAGAACGTGCATGGGCCAAAGATCCGGACTGGACTACTGAAAAAGATGCTACAAAAGCAGCGGAACTTTACTGGCAGGCCATCAGCGGTTTTTTTAACGTAGTTGGTAAAAGAGAACTGCCCAGGCTAAATTATTATGCAGGTGGTTTTAACTACCGTATACCCGCCCCGGGCTTAATATCAGATAATGGGCAGGTAAAAATAAATATGCAGTTACCCGGTTTTACTTTACGCTACACCACAGACGGAACTGAACCAACTACTGCCAGCCGGGCCTATACAGCGCCGTTTACAGCCAAAGGAACCATAAAAGTAAAAGCATTTAACAGTTTGGGGAGGAGCGGAAGTGTCGCTGTGGCAAAGATTCCCTGATGGGTTCAATTGCCGTGCATCATTGTTACAGTACAGGCTTGCGACCACCGCCGTTAGAGGGGCAAGCTGCAACGAATGCCCAATAGCTGTAAGAACCCCTGGCTCAAAATGTATTTTGTATTTTTAGATTTGTGTGATTATAAAAATAAGTAATAGCATTGCAACGTTCTTGTGCATTATTCGGTCTTTAAGTAGGCACACCATTACTATGCGGTTAATGAAATACTCTTTGTTTTTTATTTTCATAATTTTCAAGGTTAATGCAGCATTGGCTCAGTCCGGTGGAGCATGTACTACTTTGGGACAAAAACCTTCCACTGCTTTCCCTGTTTGTGGTATAGATACTTTCCTTCAAACTACGGTGCCTTATTGTGTTAATAAAGCTTTACCAACACCGGGTTGTGCTGGCCAGACTTATTTTGACAGCAATCCATATTATTACCGGTTTACCTGTTATAGCGGCGGTTCTTTGGAGTTTCTGATTACTCCCGATAATCAGCAGGAAGATTATGACTGGCAGATTTTTGATATTACGGGCAAAAACCCCGACGATATTTTTACTGATGCAACTTGTTTTCTGGTGGCAAACTGGGCTGGTACTTATGGCAATACGGGTACTTCTGTTACGGCCTTAAATAGTATTGAATGCGGCTCCGATCCTTTTCAAATACCAGCTGTGCCAACCTTTAGCAAAAGCCCCATCCTGATAGAAGGGCATACTTATCTGCTGATGATCAGTCACTATTCACAAACACCCAATGGCTATAAACTTTCTTTTGGGGGAGGCACAGCGAGCATTACAGACCCAATTACACCTCAACTCAATAATGCATCTACCAGTTGCGATGGTTCGCAGATAACAGTTAAGCTTAGTAAGAAAATGAAATGCAGCACGCTGGCGGCAAATGGCAGCGATTTCTCTATTATGGGTTCACTGGTAAACGTTGTTGCTGCTGCAGGTATCGGCTGCAGCAATGGGTTCGATATGGATTCTGTTGTACTTAACCTCAGCAGTCCATTAGCGCCAGGCAACTATTCTCTTGTTGTTAAAAATGGTGGAGACGACAATACACTTTTAGATAATTGCAACCAGCCAATCCCGGTGGGCAATGCCATACCCTTTATTGTTTTTGGACGGCAACCCACGCCGTTCGACAGTATTGTTCCTGTATCGTGTGCGCCAAAGGTGTTGCAACTATCGTTCAGGAAGAATATAAACTGCAACAGCATTTCGCCCGATGGCAGCGATTTTCAGGTTACCGGGCCATACCCTGTTACCGTGACCTCGGCAAGTGGCAGTTGTACCAATGGCGTAAGCAGCAGCATATTTATAAATCTTACAGCTCCCGTTGTGCACGATGGTACTTATACCATAACGCTGGTAACCGGCAACGATGGCAATACTATTATTGATGAATGTGGCGAACCAACGCCCGCCGGTGCAACCATAAATTTTGCAGTAAAAGATACCGTTAGCAGCGCTATAACCTACCATTTAAATGAAGGTTGCCGCTACGATACCATTCAGTACTTTAATCCCCTGGCAAACGGTAAAACACAGTGGAACTGGCTCTTTGATAATATTACCCCGAGAGACCTTCAAAACCCCACCATCATCTATTCAACTTTTGGCGATAAAACTGCCCAGCTCATTGTGTCTAACGGGTTTTGCAGCGATACCAGCAACATAAAAATTTACCTGAACCACGATTCTTTGCGAGCCGCATTTACCGGCCCCACTGTTTATTGCCCCAACGATATCGCATTTTTCAGAGACACCAGCATCGGCACTATCCTTGCCTGGAACTGGGAGTTTGGAAACGGTTTTACCAGCACCTTGCAAAACCCCTTACCGCAGTATTACCCCGGTGCAGATAGGGACCGCCTTTTTCCTGTACGCCTTATTGTGGTAAGCGATAAATTTTGCACCGATACAGCGCTCAAATATATAAAAGTGGTAAACAACTGCTACATAGCGGTACCCAGTGCTTTTACGCCAAATAAAGATGGCCGCAACGATTACCTCTATCCGCTCAATGCATACAAAGCAACCAACCTTATGTTTAAGGTGTACAATAAATACGGCCAGCAATTGTTTGCCACCAGCGACTGGACCCGTAAGTGGGACGGAACCATTGGGGGCGTAGACCAGCCTACAGGGGTTTATGTCTGGTTTCTTCAATACACCGATGGCAATACGGGCCAGCCGGTTTTTCAAAAAGGAACCACCGTGCTAATCAGGTAGCAGCCTCTTTTTTTTTATTTTTTTGACCCAACATTAGGTCATCTAATCAATTTCGTTGCGTCGCACTCTTGTGGGTTCGGTTCTATATTGAGCCTTTATCTAAGCGAAGATTCGTGGTAAAAATAGAAATAAAGGCTGCATTTACAGCAGGATTAATAACAACAAAGTGTTAAGTAATTTTAGGACGTATTAAATGAAAATGGGATGAAAAATAAATCAACTCATTAATCTTCCAGAGCAAATCCTCCTTCGGCACTTTTAAATTCGGAAAAGGTGTTTAACTGATTTTTTGTTGCTGAAATAACGTTTCCCTGACCTTTTAATTACAACTTTACAATACGACAAGATGAGTAGAAAAACATTGTTGTCTACTCATCTTTTCCACTACTCTTTAAAGGAATTTTTCAGCACCCCCCTTCATTTAGAAATGCTTTTATTTTTCAGAAGTTGTTTTTTTATTTTTTTAAAAGGGTCATCGGTGCAGCGCACACCTTTACGTTTTGTAATGTAATTGTGCTTTTGTCAATTGAAGTGCAAAGCTGCCTGTTACCTTATAGCACAGACCTTATTATTTTCATCTCCTTGTACAAGAAAAGAATACAAAAAAATACTATAGTAAATTTAACTCGGCAAAATCATATTTGAAAAAACGAAATTGAAAATTGATACTTACCAATACCTGTTTTTTTTGGCGGGCTTATTAAGTTCGTCTATTTTAGTTGTGCGTCACATAGATGCTCAGTCTTTTATAACAATAGTGACTCTCATAACTACGCCAGAGAATATAATTTGCCAACAAAAAATAAAATACAAACATGCGAACATCAGATATTAGAAAGGATCTAATTGGCCAACTAAAAGAACTTAACATGGAAAAAGCATTCTTGCCTGATACTGCATTGCATAATATAAATTGGGCAAGTTTAAAAATTGAAAGTCAGCAAAATCTTGACAAGCTAAAATCAAGTTCAAAAATATATCAAATTCTTGCCTATATACTTTTGACAATAACGGGAGTAATATCATTCTTGAAAGTTTTAGATTTAGGAAATACACCAGATTTAAACAAGGCAGCCTTATTGATACTCCTGACAGTAACAAATGCTCTGGTTGCGTATAGACAAAGGATTAAAATTGAACGACTTGAAAAACAGTTTTTGCTAATTGGCATGCTGGAGAAAGTTGATTCAGAAAGTCGCGTTTGATATCCAAAAGTCGAAAAAAATGACAGACCATGGCGCATGACTTCTATTAGTTGGATTGATTTTAGTAAGAAAATAATTGTTGACATTCACGTTTTGTCTTTGCTCATAAAAAATGCGAATGCATAGCAAAAGTATCGCTGCAGGCACCTGTTATATTGGGGCAATCGGCCTAAGTTCCCCATCAGAAGCAGTTTCAGCCCGGCGAATAAAGCCCTTCAAAAGTTCAAGGATCAACGCCAATTCGGTTTCTACATTTAATGGTCAGCTTTAGTTGTTAACTTCAACTTCATATTCTCAATCATCAGAAGTTGCGGGGTTGATGAAATTCTAATTTGTTAGTCTATAAAATCCTGCCTGTTTCTAGTGAGCATTACTTGCATTTTTCATTACCAAAAAATTTTAACATGAAACAATCAATCTCAATCACGTTGGCAATTGCGGCAACTTTTTTTCTTGGTTTTTCTTTTAGTTCAATTACTACAACAAATGACAATAATAAAATGAAAAAAGTAACAGGCATTGGGGGCATTTTTTTTAAATGCAAAGACCCTGATAAAATGAAAGAGTGGTATAAGATTCATCTTGGGTTCAACACTGACGAATATGGAGCTTCTTTTGAGTGGAGAGAAGCAGCAGACTCAACCAAAACAGGTGTTACACAATGGAGCCCGTTTGCAGAGACAACAAAATATTTTGAGCCTTCTGCCAAAGACTTTATGATTAACTACAGAGTCGCTGATTTAGAAACACTTGTTGAAGAACTAAAAAAAGAAGGCGTAACAATTGTTGACAAAATTGAAACCTATGACTACGGAAAGTTTGTTCACATAATTGATTTGGAAGGAAACAAAATTGAATTATGGGAACCTGCAGGTTAGGTTTTATTGCAAGGCAATAAGTATTTAAGGCACTGCCAAAAAACATAACAACCCGCATAACAGAAGGAAAAATGAATGCCCGGCCAGCGATATAATAAAATGTTGGTAAGATTAGTTTACGGAATTTTTGGGCAAAATGACCTGCAATTTAGCAAGGCAAATCATAAAGGTTAAAAAGATACTTTGGTGAGGTGCATTTCAAATTTTCGTAAGTATTTTTATGATCCAAGCTGCGTTACTAGTTTTAAACATCGGTTGCGTCGCACGCTAGTACATCCTGTAATTTTATTCAGCTTTTATCGAAGCGAAAATTTGAAATGCACTCCTTTGGTGGCAGCAGCAACAACCCCAGCCTGGCCATTTGCCAGGCATATATAACTGTTGAAAATAACGGCTTCAAAGAATAAATAAGCTTCTCACTAGTTTTTTTATTGTTGCCATTTGTAATGCTTTGCGCATTGAATGCTGCATAAAGAACCGAACGTACAAGTGAGTGACATAACAGACGATGCCATGAAAAACCACGCGCAGCGCGTGGCTGGGACAATAAAAAAACGCCGGAAAATTCCAGCGTTTCTATTTATTTTAATTTTTTAAAATTAGTTCCTTACTGGTTTTCCTGTTTTTAAAACCGATTGCAAACGTTCCAGGGTTTTGCGTTCGCCACAGAGACTTAAGAATGCTTCGCGTTCAAGATCGAGCAAATATTGTTCGCTTACCAAAGTGGGTTCGCTGAGGTCTCCTCCACACATTACATACGCCAGTTTGCGGGCTACCAGTGCATCGTGATCGGTTGCATAGTTACCGCGCCACATACCGTTAATACCTGCGTACAATGCGCCTAATGCAGAACGGCCTGTAACTTTTATATCGGTGCGTTGAACAGGGGAAACATAACCGCTCTCGTATATTTCCAGTACGCTGCGTTTTGCTTCGGCAATGCGGCGCCCCTGGTTTAATACCACTTCATCTTTGTCTTTGCGCATTATGCCCATTTCAAACGCCTCAAATGCTGAAGTGGCAACTTTTGCAGTGGCTATTGTAAGGAAACGATTCTTTAATGTATTGGTATCAGGTTCATCATCGTGCAGCTCATCGGCGGCACGTAACACAAATTCTTTTGTGCCACCACCGCCGGGAATAAGTCCTACACCCAGTTCTACCAAACCAATATATGTTTCTGCCGCAGCACAAATTTTATCGGCGTGCAAATTCATTTCGCAGCCGCCACCCAGTGTTAAGCCATGCGGTGCAATCACCACCGGAATATTGGAGTAGCGCACCCGCATCATGCTGTTTTGAAAAGCACGTATGGCCATATCCAGCTCATCATAATCCTGCTCTGCCGCCAGCATGAAGATCATACCAATATTGGCTCCTGCGCTAAAATTAGCGCCATCGTTGGCTATTACAAGGCCCTTAAATTTATCCTCGGCAATAGAGATGCTTTTGCCAAGTGCTTCCAGTACTTCGCTGCCAATACTGTTCATCTTTGTGTTCCATTGTAAAGCGGCAACATCATTACCGATATCGTACAATGTGGCATTACTGTTTTTCCAAACTGTCTTGTCTTTAAAGTTATTAAGGATAATAAATGAATCGCCACCCGGTATTGCCTTATAGGATTTTGATGCGGCATCGTAATAAAGACGTTTCCCATTTTCTACTTTGTAAAAACTGGTTGCCCCGCTTGCCAGCATTTCATCTACCCAGGATGCAACTTTGTAGCCTGCGGCTTTCATTGCTTCGGTAGTGTTAGCAACGCCCAGTGCATCCCAGCTTTCAAATGCGCCAATCTCCCATCCAAAACCAGACATCATGCCATCGTCAATGCGATAAAGTTCATCGCTTATTTCTGGTATGCGGTGAGAAATATAGGCAAACATTGTATAGTGAAACTGGCGGTAAAATTCTCCGGCTTTATCCTGCCCGGCAACCAATACTTTTAAACGTTGTTTTAAATCCTCAATTGGTTTGGCAGCTTCCAACGTTGCGAATTTGGTTTTTTGGCGCGGGCCGTATTCCATTGTCTGTAAATTCAGCGTAAGAATTTCCTTCTCGCCGCCAGCACCTTTTGTCTTCTTAAAAAACCCCTGACCTGTTTTATCTCCAAGCCAGTTATTGGCAACTACTTTTTCTAACCATTCGGGTATGGCAAACAATTCTTTGGCCTCATCGTCGGGGCAATTGTCAGCAACACCTTTTGCAACTTTTACCATCGTATCAATACCTACCACATCAGAAGTACGGAATGTTGCAGATTTTGGGCGGCCAATAACAGGGCCGGTCAATGCATCTACTTCGTCAATATTCAGCCCCAGCTTTTGCATGCTGTTGAAGATGGACATAATACCTGCAACGCCAATACGGTTGGCAATAAATGCAGGCGTATCTTTTGCAAGCACAGTCGTTTTGCCAAGGTGCAAATCGCCGTATTCCATTAAAAAGTCTACTACTTCGGGATCGGTATTTTTTGTTGGGATAATCTCCAGCAAACGCAGGTAACGCGGAGGATTAAAGAAGTGTGTACCACAGAAATGCTTTTTAAAATCATCGCTTCTGCCTTCGCTGAGCATGTTTATTGGTATGCCCGAAGTGTTGGAAGTAATAAGCGTTCCCGGCTTGCGGTAAAGTTCTACTTTTTCGTACAGCAGCTGTTTTATATCCAGCCTTTCTACCACTACTTCAATCACCCAGTCGCAGGAGGCAATGTCTTTCATGTTATCGTCAAAATTGCCGGTGGTAATGCGTTTAGCAACGCTCTTGGTGTAAAGCGGTGATGGGTTGCTTTTTATAGCGGCCTGCAAAGCATCGTTTACAATTTTGTTAGGATTTGGCTTTTGTCCTCCTCCGTTGGGGGAGTTTGCCGGAGCCGCAATATCCAGTAAGAGTACTTGTACGCCTACACCTGCAAAATGACAGGCAATCCTCGAGCCCATTACGCCACTACCTAGAACTGCAACTTTTTTAATGATACGTTTCATAAAACTGATTGTTATAATTTTTTTTGAGCCAAGCTTTAGTTACTTTTTTGATGCCTCTGTTGCGTCGCACGCTTATACGGTTGGTAATTTTATTCAGCTACGCACACTTGCCTCTGCCAGTCGCTGAACATTCAAAATCATGTTCGGGCAAAAATAGTTAGTTATGCAACTAATTTTAAGAACCGAAGATAATTTTTTTTAATAACAGGCGTGTTAATAAAAAAAAAGCTCAGACCTTTTTCGCCGCCCATTGAAAATTAATTTGTTGAAACTCATTCTTCTGCACAAGAGTGCGACGCAACAGCAGCTTCATTTATATTCTTTTGCCGGGCCCAAAAAGAAATAAAAAATACCGGATAAATTACCCGGTATTGTACAAATTATCTATGGGTGAATTTTTGCCTAACTAACTGTCGCACCAGCATTAACAGCCGTTTCGGGGTTAATGAAGTGAAGCTTACCCGCTGCATCTTCGGCCATAAGTATCATGCCGTTGCTTTCAATGCCACGCATTTTTCTTGGTGCAAGATTTACAACAACAGTTACCTGTTTACCGGTAATTTCTTCCGGCGTAAAATGTAAGGCTATGCCCGAAACGATTGTCCGCGTTTCAAAACCAAGGTCAATCTGCAGTTTTAAAAGTTTATCCGCCTTCTCCACTTTTTCAGCCGATATAATTTTGCCAACACGTAAATCGAGTTTAGCGAAATCGTCGTAAACAATTTCTGTTTTTACCGGGTGTATTGTAGCTTCTTTACTTTCTGTTACATTTTGTTCTTCCACTTTTTCTGTTTTTGAATGTTGATTTTCAATTTTCACCAATCCGCTTTTCAACTTTTCAACCTGTGTAGTTATCTCTGCATCTTCAATCTTCCTAAACAATAATTCCGGTGCTCTTAAACTATAGCCTACGCTTAGTAATTTTAGTTTTCCGGCGTTTTCCCAGTCAAGCATTTTGTCAACCACTTTCATCATATTCAGCAATTTTTTTGCAGTAAAAGGCATAAACGGATTAATGAGAATGGCGAGGTTGGCGCAAAGCTGCAGACACAGGTGAATACTGTTTTCAACCGATTTTTTTTCTGCAAAGTCAAGCTTGCCAAGCCCTTCGGAAGTTACTGCCGGTACTTTTTTCCACGGTTCTTTTTCCTGCAGGTATTTATTGCCTTTTCGTGCAAGGTCTATTACATCAAATAGTGCTTCCCTGAATTTATAATTTTCGATATTGTTTTCTACTTTGGTTTTGGCTTCTGCTATATCGGCCTTTAACTGGCTGTCAAAACCATCTTCGGCATCGGGGTTATAAATCGGTACTTTTCCGTTAAACCATTTATGCATAAGCACCCAGGTGCGGTTTACAAAATTGCCCAGAATATTTACCAGCTCGCTGTTGTTGGCTTCCTGAAAACCCTTCCAGGTAAAATCATTGTCTTTTGTTTCTGGCGCATTGCTACAAAGTACATAACGCAGTACATCTTCGCACCCTGGAAAATCTTTTACATACTCATCAACCCAAACCGCCCAGTTGCGGCTGGTAGAAACTTTATCGCCTTCAATATTTAAAAATTCGTTGGCTGGCACATTATCGGGTAACACAAAGCCGCTGTGGGCTTTTAGCATTGCCGGAAAGATGATGCAGTGAAAAACAATATTATCCTTGCCAATAAAGTGTACCAGTTTTGTATCTTCTTTGCACCAGTAATCTGCCCATTTATCCGTTAATTCTTTGGTTGCGCTTATATAACCAATTGGCGCATCGAACCAAACATAGAGTACTTTCCCCTCCGCATCGGGTAGGGGAACTTTAATGCCCCAGTTGCTGTCCCTCGTCATGGCACGGGGCTGCAAACCGTTATCCAGCCAGCTTTTACACTGACCGTACACATTATTTTTCCATTCTTTATGTCCTTCAATCAGCCATTCTTTTAACCAGGGCTCATAATCTTGCAATGGAAAATACCAATGTTTTGTAACTCGTTTTAAGGGCACCGCATCGCTTAGCGTACTGCGTGGATTAATGAGCTGTTCCGGGCTTAACGTTGATCCGCATTTTTCGCATTGGTCGCCGTAAGCATTGGGGTTGCCGCAAACGGGACAAGTGCCGGTAATATACCTATCGGCCAGAAATATTTTTGCCGTCTCATCGTAAAACTGTTCTGTTTCTTTTTCTTCAAATAATCCTTGCTCGTACAGTTTGGTAAAAAATGCCGATGCAGTTTCGTGGTGGGTTTTATTGGAGGTTCTTGAATAAATATCAAAGGAAATGCCCATCATTTCAAAGCTCTCTTTTATGAGGGCGTGGTATTTATCAACAACCTGTTGCGGCGTAATGCCCTCTTTCATAGCGCGTATAGTAATCGGCACACCATGCTCATCGCTGCCACCAACAAATTTTATATCCCTTTTTTGGGCACGCTGGTAGCGTACATAGATATCAGCAGGAATATAACAGCCTGCAAGGTGCCCAATATGCACGGGGCCATTGGCGTAGGGCAAAGCGGCCGTGATTAAATATCTTTTTGGATTTGTCATAATTTAATTGTTCTTATTCCCTGGTACAAATTTTTGGAGCCGGGCAAAAAATCTTTGGGCAACGCTTGTTGCGTCGCACTCTTTTACTGCATATAAATATGCGGCAATAATTAATGCAAAGTGCGCAATATGCCGTGTCTGTAATTTGGGGTGCAAAAATAGGTAATCAAAAGGTGAAGCGTAAATTGAATCGTGGAAATGTTGCCATTGACTGCAAAATAGCAGCGACTGCCCATAAAATCGCTAATAAAGAACCTGAAGTACAATCATAAATGCACTATCGGTCTCACAGGCACAAACAGATTTTGAATCACTAAGACACATAGCCACAAATTTGCCCAAAGCCTTAGTGATACTTTGCGCTTTTGTGCCTTAGTGGTTTCTCGGTTCAATTGAATTACCTGCAGTAAAAGAGTGCGACGCAACGGATGCCTGATGCTTATTCTACTGCCCGGCCCAAAACATTTATCGATTGTTGTAACCATTTAAATAAAATGTGTGGGCACATAGCGTTAACCAATAATTTTGCTTTCAAATTAATTGTATGAAAAAAGGTTTGGTGATAATAGGTTTGGCAGTAGTGGCTATTGGTGCGTATTTTTTGTTTTTTTCTAACGGCGATGAAAAGCAGGCGGAGGATCCGAAGCAGCAGGCCCTTGCTCAGGGAAAAAACAGCGATGCATTTAATGCGCCTTTTAATGAAATGCTGAATGGATATTTTGAACTTAAAACAGCATTTGTTGAATGGGATAGTACGAAAGCAACCGTTGCAGCAACTACACTTGCTGCTCTTTGCGCTAAGGTACCTTACGATGAATTGAAGGCTGATACGGTTATTATTGCTACTGCAAGAAGCTTTTCGGAAAGTGTGATTGCAGAAGCGCAGGGTATTGTGGGGGAAGCAACAGTAGAAGGTCAGCGCCGTTCTTTTTATACGCTGAGCGAAAATCTATTTAATCTTTTGAGAACGGTTCAATACGATCAGCAGGTGATTTATCATGATAAATGTCCAATGGCATTTAATGATACGGAAGAAGGTTTTTGGGTTTCTAATACAAGGGAAATTGTAAACCCGTATATGGGTAATAAACACCCCAGGTATGCGGGTGGTATGATAGGGTGTGGGAGTGTTGAGGACTCGATAGACTACAGGCCTAAATAATTCCTGAGTTTAATGGGCTCCTAAAATTGTCGAACTATTGACTTGCTATTTTTGTTGTATTGGGGATTAAAGCGCACCATGAAAAAACTGATTCTGTCCTTCTTACTTTTTCTGTATGTACAATTTGCACAGGCGCAGGAAAAGTTTACACTGAACGGCTATATAAAGGATTCGCTCTCCGGCGAAACTTTAATTGGGGCAAACATAGGGGTTAAAGAACAGGGTAGAGGTGTGGCATCGAATCAATATGGTTTTTTTTCTATTACGCTACCTAGGGGTACTTATCTTTTACAGTTTTCTTTCATTGGTTATGAGCCCAAAGCAGTATCTATAAACTTTAATGAAAATAAATCGATTAATTTTTTATTATCCCCCGTTTCTTCCAACCTCAATAATGTTACGGTAAGTGCACGTAAAAGGGAGAGCAACCTGAAGAGTGCGCAGATGGGAAAGATTGATTTAAATATTAATACCATTAAAGCGCTACCCTCTTTTTTGGGAGAAGTTGATATATTAAAATCGCTGCAGCTGTTGCCGGGTGTGCGTAATGCCGGTGAAGGTAATTCAGGTTTTTACGTGCGTGGAGGCGGGCCAGATCAAAACCTGATATTACTTGATGAAGCAGTTGTTTACAACTCGGGACACTTATTCGGCTTTTTCTCAGTGTTTAATGCTGATGCTATTAAAAGTGTTTCTTTAATAAAAGGCGGCATGCCCGCACAGTATGGCGGAAGGCTTTCTTCCGTAATTGATATTGCAATGAAAGATGGCAATATTAATAAAACAGAAGTTGATGCCGGCATAGGATTAATTGCTTCCAGATTTGCTGTTCAGGGGCCATTGGTAAAGGATAAAGCCTCTTATATGGTTTCGGCAAGGCGAACTTATATTGACGGGCTGGTAAAACCTTTTATTTCCAAAGCCAACAGTTTTTATGGATCAGGTTATTATTTCTACGATCTTAATGCTAAAATGAATTATCGGTTTTCTGATAAAGACCGCCTTTATTTAAGCGGGTATTTTGGCAGAGATAAGTTTGATTTTAATAATGCCAAACGTTCTTTTAAAACAAGTATTCCCTGGGGAAATTCCACCGCTACTTTAAGGTGGAACCATATATTTAATAAAAAGCTTTTTGCCAATACTTCGCTTATTTACAATGATTACAATTTTGCTTTTAACGGTGCTCAAAATAATTTTAATATTAAACTGTCTTCAGGTATAAAAGACTTAAATGCCAAGACCGACTTTGATTTTTATGCTACTCCGGAACATAAATTAAAGTTTGGCGGGCAATATACTTTTCATACGTTTTTACCGAGCGTAGTAAGTGGCAGCCAGGATTCCGTGGTTTTTGAACCAGCAAATGTGCAGAAGAAATATGCCAACGAATTTGCGCTGTACCTGCAGGACGATTGGGAAATAAGCAATAAAGTAAAACTAAATTACGGCCTGCGTTACAGCCGTTTTCAACAGGTAGGTAGTTATACAGCCTATACCAACGATGCAAATGGTAATAAGCTTGACAGTACCATATACGGCCGAGGTGAGGTAGTAAAATCTTACGGCGGATTTGAACCCCGGGCAAGTATCAGGTACTCGATAAATGACAACAGTTCTTTAAAGGCCGCGGTTACCAGAAACCTCCAATATATACACCTTGTAAGCAATGCCGGAACTACTTTGCCTACCGATATTTGGGTGCCAAGTACTTACCGGGTTCAACCACAGATTGGCTGGCAATACAGTGCCGGTTATTTCAAAAATTTCAACAATAATATGTTCGAAACCTCGCTGGAGCTATATTATAAAACAATGGACAACCAGATAGAATATCGCGAAGGATACACAACCAATACCCTCAAAGATCCCGAAGAAGATTTTGTTTTTGGAAAAGGGTGGAGTTATGGCGCCGAATTATTCATCAATAAAGTAAAGGGAAGACTCACTGGCTGGATTGGTTATACTTATTCCTACACCTGGCGCAAATTCCCCCAGTTGAATAACGGCGAAAAGTTCCCCAGTAAATACGATCGCAGGCACGATCTTTCTGTTGTTGCCACTTACCAGTTAAGCCCTAAATGGAAAACATCTTCCATATTTATTTTTGGCACCGGCAATGCCACTTCACTGCCCGAACGTTTTTATTTTGTAGAAGGTGTACTTACGCAGGAGTTCAGCCGCATCAACGCTTACAGGGTGGCACCTTATCACCGTCTCGATCTTTCTGCCACCTATACACCCGTACCAAAAAAGGTTCGAAAATATACCGGTAGCTGGGTTTTTAGTATCTACAATGTTTACAGTCGTCTTAATCCCTATTTTTATTATTACGATCAGGAAGGCAGCGCTGCCGATGGTACGCTCAAAGTAACGGCCAAACAGGTTTCACTCTTCCCGATAATACCGTCTGTTACCTGGAATGTAAAATTCTAAAATAATCTAAAAGGAATAGCAGTAAGATTTTTATAAGTGATTTTTTTTTTGGACCAGAGAGTATTGCTGCTATTAAGCTTTGGTTGCGTCGCACTCTTGTACTTTAGGTAATATTATTCAGCTTTTTCCTAAGCGAATTGGAGCGCGTATAAGTAATAACGTTTATAGAGAATGACCGATAAATTACGAATCACAGATTGAAAATATCTAGGTGGTTCACCTTTTCAATGACGATAAAATTCTCCAGCTATTTATTTAAGATCATTCCAGCCATCTGGCTTCAAAATCGCCAAAATCTTTTTTCATTTTATCAAACAGTTTTCTAAAATCTTCGTAACGTTTTTTTAAACCCTCGTGATTGTCTGATTGATAAGAATTTTGATCTATCATTTCCCCGGCTTTTGCGTTAGCGGCCAGTTTCATCTTAAGCAGGTGCATTTCATGTTTAAGTTCATCTATTTCTTTTCTAAAGTCAGCAAACTGCTTTTCAAAACCTTCGATGCTTTTCTGTACTGCTGGTTTTTGCTTTTTGGAATTCAGTTCGCTAATATAGTCATCAAAGATTCGTATAATAGTGATGTCTGAATTCATTTCTGCAATCCAAAGCCTGTAACGAAGATGCAAACCCATAATAGAAGGCGCTCCCTGCATAGTAGATTATTTTATCGGTAAATTTATAGAATCATAATGAAGATAGCAGACCCTTTGCCGTAAAATTTTATGGTAGAAAAACATTTAACTTAACCCGGCTAGGAAATCGGTTCATGTTCATGCAATATCTTTATCTGCATAACGGTTGCAATACTAACTGCACGCTGCTTGGTTAGTTCAGCTTTGTCTCCTTCAAATAATTCATCTACGGTTTTAGAGAATAGTTTTATCCATTCCTGAAAGTGATCTGTATTCAGGGGTGTTTTTTTATTAAGCAGTTTATGCACTGTCATTGGATTGCCCATATAACTTCCCGTGAAGAAAATAACGTTCTCCCAAAAATCGTACATCACCGGCAAATGCTTTTCCCAGTTCACTTTAGCAACATCATTAAAAATATAACCTATTACTTCGTCCTTCTTTACCTTCTCATAAAATGTGTTGATGAGTACCACAATGTCCTCTCTATTTTCAATATCTTTTTTCATGGTTGTTACTTTATAAGTAATACGGACGCGTTTGTAACCGCCGTTATCGAATGAAGTTCACCCGCTTTAAAACTGATGAAGTCTCCTTTATGCAATTTAGTATCATTACCTTCCAATGTAAAAGTTAAAACACCTTCCAGTACTGTTAAGAACGCATCTGTTTTTGAAGTATGGGGTTTTAATAATTCATCCTTTGCAATGGCTATCATTAGTACTTCAAAAGAATCATTTTTATACAATGCATTCTTTTTAATTTTTTCGTACTGCATTAATGCGGTTAAATTTTCTGTGTTCATATCACCCTCCGCTCCTAAAGAAGATTTTTTTTATTTGTTATTAAAATTAAAACTAAAAGCTTTGGCTAAACGCTGATGCCCGATTGCTGAAACGCTTCCTACTGTACAAGAGTGCGACGCAAGGAAAGCTTCATTCATGTTCTATAGCCCGGTTCATAAAATTCCGTTATAAATCTTTGCGGTTAAATTTTCTTAACGAAAACAATAGCGGCACTACGGCCCATGCTGTTAATACCAGTCCCGCAATCAACACACCCCACTGGTTGCCGAAAAAATCCTGGAAAACTGCACCGGTATAACCCAGCATTACGGACACATCCATTTTTAAAATGATTAAAACCCTCGCAAGGTCTATGGGGTTTAAAGCACTTAGACCGACCATAAAATTTTCAAGTGGATAATCGCTGAACTGAAACAATATGAACAGTACCAAACCATCGAAAAGTACTGAGAAATAAAACCATAATAAAATGGCAGTACCAATACCTTTTGCCTTGTCTCTGGTGCGTACGGTTGCAAGTAAAGCAATGGCAACAAATATAATGCTGAGCAACATTCCTGTTACGATCATGGTGATGCCGGTCTCTGAAAATTCGTACAAAATAATGGGTATGCCTGCACCAATAAAAAACGCGAATGACATGGAACCAGCAAGGCCTATAAAAATACTTAGCCACAATGTTTTTCTTTTGATTGGCTGGCTAACCAGCAACTCGATAAACTCGGCGCTGTTGTAAATGTAAATGGTTGAAAAAACGATTGATACCAACGGAACAATGATGAGTACAATATTTAATAAACTAAGCAAACCCTTTCCTGAACTGTCTTCCAGGTTAAAAATGCTGAAAGAGATGATAAGTAAAAAAACGGTGTACGCCATTACAATTTTGTTACGCAGTATATCGAGTATTACATATTTAATGATCTTTTTCATAGGTTATAAATTTTGCATTACCCGTGCAATAGCTTTTGACAATTTTTGTTCTCCGGTATCGCTGCGCAGTGCTTCAAAGCTTTTATGAAATAGCAAACTGCCATCCTGCATGTACATAATTTCGGTGATCATTTCATCCAGATCACTGAGTACATGCGATGTGATCAGTATTAGTTTACCTTTCTTTTTTTCAGCGATAATTTTCTCTTTTAATATTTCAGCTGACAATGGATCAAGCCCTGCTGTTGGTTCGTCTAAAATCAGTACATCTGGGTTAAATAGAAAAGCAAGGGATGCACTTACTTTTTGCCTGGTACCACCAGACAAAGTGCTCATGCGCTTGTGCATAAGTTCCGGTAATTTAAATGCATTGATCAGGTCCTCATCAATTTGTTGAGGTTTGCTTTTACGGATATCTTTCAGCATATCAATTACCTGTGCAATCGTCATGTTATCCGGGTATCGCCCTATCTGCGGCATGTAACCGATATGAGCACGGTATTGCCAGTCGTGCATTATATTTTTTTCATTGAATGTAATAAAGCCGCTGTCGGTTACAACCATGCCAAGCAGACATTTAATAAAGGTGGTTTTGCCGCTTCCATTTGGGCCGATGAGTGCAATACATTGTCCTTTACTGCAGGTTGCAGAAACATTATCCAGCACTTTAAGTTTTCCAAAACTTTTCGTCACATTGGTTGCAATAATCATAATGGCAAAGGTTTCATTAATGGTATTTTATCCTGAAGATCTATTGGTGTAAGACTTGGGAAAACCTTTTCCGATTTTTCCAGCAGCATAACAATCATACTTCTGAATAAGATCGCTGTTGAAGGATTTTTGTCAATGATAATGGAATATAAACTTACCGGCCTGTAAGGTACATCGCCTTTGCCATCGCGGTTTAGATCGTACCCTTCATATTTATCCCAGTAGTTATTGCTGAAATCATTTAATACCAAATCGCTGTTGGTTGCAATATCAAAAGTGTTGCCCGAGAAATTATTAAGCGAAAGTGTATTATCATCGCAACTACCCTGTATTTTTATAGCCCAGCCATTGTTCTGAAATGTATTTTTCTCCATCATAATCCTGCTGCTGCCTTCCATATAAATACCGCTGGTATTGCCAACAAACTTGTTACCGGTTATATAGCTATCGCTTATATCTTTCATCAGTAACCCAAAGGCAGCATCGCCCCAGCTTTCTTCAAAAATATTGTTGTACATCTTCATGCCATGCGTGTACATAACTGCAACGCCTGCACCATTGTGACTAAATATATTACTGATGTATGCATTGTTATGCGCGAACATAAAATGCAAACCATATCGCATATTGTGTTCACTTATATTTCTCCATATAATTGAATTGGTAACAAATTCAAAATACATCCCGTCCCTGTGGCCACTTACTTTATTGGCTATCACCCTGATACTGTCGCTCTTCCAGCAATGAATGCCGTTGCCATTCTGTAGTTCCGATTTTCCGGGAGCATGTATTTGATTGTTGATAATAGTGCAGTTGGTGCCGTATTGTGTGTAGATACCAAAGAAATTATCGTCAAGAATATTGTTACGGATAATTACATCCCTGCTGTTATAAATTTTTATTGCAGCCAAATCATTCATATCTGAATTACCTGAATGCTGCAGTTTAAAGCCGTCAACAATAACACCGCTGGCTTTTACACTGATGATCTCGTATTTTTTTTCACCATCCAATACAGGATGATCAATTCCTGTTAATACAATCGATTTACTAACGATCATATTTTTTTCAAAATAATTTCCGGCATCAACGATTATTGTATCCCCATTCTTACATTGATCAATTGCCTGCTGAATGGTTTTAATATTTTGATGCTTACCAACATGCCATGTTGCCGCAAAAGAAAACTTTGCAAACATCAATAAAATTATCGTGTAAAATATTTTCATTTTTCTTTTGTACCCAGCATTAATTTTTCAAAGCATCGCCTCTTGCGTCGCACTCTTGTACATTCGAAATTCTATTCAGCTTTTCCCATCAAATATTGTTGTGTGTAGGTATGTTTCTATCTGCCTGAGTGGCCGATATAATTTACTTATCAAAAGATCACTTTAGTTTCAATATTATCCCATAGTACTTCCTGGCCTTTAAAAGTATCCATCACAGCATTCAAGCTATCCTTGCTGCTGAATGCGGCAATATTTCCACCCATCGGCGTATGTAGCCTGTCGCTTTTCAGCAGGAACATTTCATTTCGATTTTTCAATTCATGTGTTCCTGAAAAATCGACCAGATAAATATCTTTAACCTCACTTTGATCAATTACTCCTGACTTTAAATAGGCCTGAATACAATGCATATCATCAAATTTAAACACCTTTCCTTTTACAGTTACAATCTCTGCCCCCAAACGTACATTACTTATCGTCATCTGGCAGAAATCACAATTGTCTTTTCCCAGTTGTAAAGGCTGTGGGCCTGCATTACAGGAGGTAACTACCATCATCATAATTATTGACACAAGAACAGTAACAGGCTTATTAGTGATAGCAGTTGATTTTATTCTTTTCATTTTTTTTGTAACTACAATTTCATAGATGCAGGTTGTTGCAAGTAAAGCACCCACAATAATAAATATCCATCCTCCAATATCAGGAATAGAGTAAGCACCAAAATTGAGGAGTTGTTTATATCCTATCAGCGGAGGCTGGTAAGCCATACCTGGAACCACAATAGCAGCTTCGGGATTTAAGTCGTGGCCATAGTTGTATTCCCATCTCCAAAAATCTACCATTGCCACAACTGCAAAAACAATAAACAAAATGGTTAGGTAAGTCAATAATTTTTTTCTGTTCAATAAACCTGTAAGCAGTGTTATTATTCCAAAGAAACCAATGATATACGGTAAAACTGTAAACTCTATAAAATCATTTGCGTGGAGTGTTCTCATCCCAATGTAGTGATTGAGTCCGTTGATGATATCAACGTTGCCTCCAAGTGCATTTGGATAGATCAATAATATAAGCCCTTCAGGATATTGCGGCGCAGAAAGTTGTATTTGCCACATGGGCACAAACAACACAACAAAAAGTGCAATGCCGCAAAGAATTACGATTGCTCTAACCCAACCTGCTAACCGGTTATTTTTCATAAAATAAAATTGAAAGTCAAAACGGGTACAAATTAAACCTAACAGGTCTTCAAGTCCTGTTAGGTTTTGAGTATAATTATTTTTTCGCTGGCGGTAACAGCACACCATCAATAATATGCACCATTCCGTTAGAAGCTTTAACAGAAGCAACAATTGTGGCGGAATTGTTCAACATTACTTTTCCATCTTTAATGGTTACCGTAACATTATCGCCGTTTACCATTCCAAGTATTTGCCCATCTACAAATGAACCTGCATCCAGGGCAGAAAGTGTAACATGATACTGCAGAATATTTTGCAGGTCTTCTTTTTTATCATCTTTCATTAACCCTTCAACTGTACCTGCAGGCAATTTATCAAATGCTGCGTTGGTTGGCGCAAATACTGTAAATGGACCTGCATTGGAAAGCGACGTAACAAGGTCAGCTTGTTTTAGCGCAGCTACCAGCGTAGTATGGTCTTTTGAAGACACTGCTACTTTTACCACGTCTTTTTGTGATACATCGTCACTTACATTTTCCTGGCCACCTTGTGGAGCTGACGTTGCATCAGAAGTAGATGATGCGGCCTGATCCTGTGTTCCTGAATTGCATGAAAAAACAAACAGTGTGCATGCGAGAAGAAGCGTTTGTATTTTGAAATAAGTTTTCATATAAAATGTTTTTTTATTTTTTACCACCAAATTCGTTTTTAAAACCTAACAGGTCTTTAAGACCTGTTAGGTTTTTTTTGCTGTGCTGAATTATATTACTCAGTACAAGAGTGCGACGCAACGAAAGTTAAATTCATAATATTTAGTTGGGTTCACAAAAAAATCTCAATCTTTAAAGTACTTTATTTTTTGGTTGAAGAATCAACAGCCGGTAAATTTTTTCCGGTACTGAATAATAATGGCGTATTACTGCCAGCGGGTGAAACCCTTACGTAGCCTGACATTTCCTGATGTAGTGCACTGCAAAAATCGGTGCAATACATAGGGAACATGCCTACACGGTCTGGTATCCATTTTAAGGTTTGTGTTTCGCCCGGCATTACAAGTAACTCTGCATTCAACGAACCTTTTATGGCAAAACCATGCGGCACATCCCAATCCTGCTCAAGGTTGGTTATATGAAAATAAATTTCATCACCCATCCTTGCACCTTCAATATTATCTGGGGTTAAATGAGAACGTATGGCAGTCATGTACACATCGAGCCTGTTTCCTGTGCGAACTACTTTTGTCTGGCCCTCTCCCATTGAAACATAAGGATTGGCATTGTCTTCTATCTTAAATATTTTTACACTTTTAGGTTTAATAAGGTCGGCGGAAACTGCCTGTGCATAGTGCGGCTCACCAATGGTGGGGAAGTCTAGTATCAATTGCATTTTATCGCCGCTTATATCGTACAGTTGTGCGCTTTGTGCGAGCTCTGGTCCTGTTGGCAGGTAGCGGTCTTTTGTAATTTTATTGTATGCGATTACATACTTGGCATTTGGCTTTCTCGTATCGCCACCAGGTATAGACAAATGGCCTATAGAATAATAAGTAGGTGCACGATCCAATACTTTAAGATCTTTAATATTCCATTTTACAATTTCTGAGGATACAAAGAAAGATGTGTACGCATTGCCTTTACCATCGAATTCTGTATGCAATGGTCCAAGGCCCGGTTTTTTAACTTCACCGTATAATGCTGATTCATATTTTACAACAGGTATTCCATCAAAATTACCAATGAAGTCTTTTGCTGCAATAGCAGCCTGCAGTTTTGTAAAACTGAACACAGGAATTAATGCTGCTAATTTACCAGAACCAACAATGTACTCGCCGGTAGGGTCAACATCGCAGCCATGTGGAGATTTGGGGCAGGGAATAAAATAGGCAATGTCAGTAAAATCTTTTATATCTAGCACTAAAACTTCCGTTTCAATTGTTGATTTTGCGCTGTGCGTTTTTTCGTCATAAAAGTTATGTGCATATTTTACACTTTGCTTTTTTGCTTTACCCTGTGCAAGATATTCTTCGGCCTTTTTCCAGTTTACAGCCATAATATAATCTTTATCTTTTTGCGAAGCATTTACTTCGAGTAAAGTATTGGCTTGCTCCGTATTATAACAGGAGAAGAAAAACCAATCGTGTGAAGGCCCTTTACCGCCATGGCTCAAATCGAAATTTACACCTGGGCACAATAACTGAAACGCAATTTTCATCGTGCCTGCTGTTTTATCTACACTTAAAAAACTGATGGTACCCTTAAAATTTTTCTTGTAGGTATTAATGGGTACATCGCCATTTGCATTGTCAGGTGGTATGCTAAAGCGGGTGCCCGCTACAACGTACTCCGTATTTTCAGTAATAAATGGTGAAGAGTGGTTGCCGGCGCTATTGGGTATTTCAATAATTTCCGCAGTACGGAAAGTTGTTAAATCTACCCTGGCAATGCGCGGTGTATTATTACCATTTGCAAAGATCCAGCGGCCATCAATTTCTCCGTTTGTTTGTGAAAGCTCTGTGTGGTGCAGATCGTCCCATGGTACAAAACCATGCGAAGTATTCAGCATTGGTTTTGTTTCTTCACTGTAGCCGTAACCTTTTTCAGGATCAACTGAAAAAACCGGGATAACGTGCAATAAGCGGCCGGAGGGCAAACCGTATACAGCCATTTGCCCGCTGAAACCGCCCGAAACAAAATCGTAAAACTCATCGTATTTACCTGGTGCTACATAAACTTTTTCTGCAGCACCTGCGCTCACTGCGCTTGCAGCATTTTTTGGTTTACAACCACTCAAACTTAACAGTGCAGCAACTGTTGAGAATGCCATCCATTTTAATTGAATTGTTTTCATGTTATATATTATTGGGGTTATTTTTTGAGCCAGGCGTTTATTTCTTTGATGATCGTTCCTTGCGTCGCACACTTGTACTTTATCAATAAAGGCAACAAGGCAAAGAGGCAAAGAGTTTTTCAGGCTTTTTATTTGTTTATCAGTGTTCCAAACCTTGAAGAGCGCGACCACCGCTTTCGGCAGAGCAAGCTGCAAGTGAAGCTTCATAGTAAAGTAAATGTTGGGCTAATAATTCTTTTCATCTGAACATATGCATATCCACACATCTGTATATCCGCGCATTTATTTTACTCCATCATTTTTACGCATAAATTCGAAGAGGTTTCTTGCCTCATCATCGCTTAAACTTTGATTGGGCATACGCACCATACAAATTTCAAGCTGTGCCTGCGCTGCAGGATCTTTGGTGATCATTTCATCAGTATTGGTAACAAAGTTCATGATCCATACCGGCTCGTGGCGTGTGGTAACACCCAACCATCCGGGGCCAACCAATTTTTCGTCTGTGAGTTTGTGACAGGCAGAGCATTTTACATCGAAAACTTTTTGACCAGCATCAGCTTTTGTGGCATCTAAATGTTCACCTACATCAACAGTGGAAAATTTGCCTTCTCCACGTTTGGGATCGTAAGAAGGATTACTATGTTCGGATTCTTCATTTTGTTCGTCATTTGAAGCAGACTTATTTTCCTCTGTAGCGGAATTGCCTGCACCTCCACCGCATGCAGCCATGAAAAGACCAAAAGCACTGATGATGATAATTTTTTTCATATTGATTTTTTTATGGATTCAAAATTGCGGCTTAAATTAGAATTTATTTATGACTTAGGTCATAAAAATTAGATTTAAAAAATGATTTTAGTCAGCATTGATGTTACTTGAATCGCATTATTTCGCAAAAGACAAAAAGTTGAAATTATGATTCAGCAGGATCTTCTCATAACATGGGGCGGCACTTTTAGAAAGTATCAAAAAGATCAAACGATTTTTTTTGAAGGTGATAAAGCAATGTTTTATTATGAAGTGGTAGAAGGCAGTGTGAAGATGGTAAACATCAATGCAGAAGGGAAAGAATTTATCCAGGGTATATTTAAACGTGGCGATAGTTTTGGAGAGCCGGTGCTTTTAATTGATGAGCAATATCCTGCCTTCGCTGTAGCCGATGAAGATTGTGTGGTAATCAGAATAACAAGAGAAAATTTTATACTGCTTTTAAAAGAATACCCCGACATACACCTATCATTCACACAGGTTTTATCAAAAAGATTGTACAATAAATCAGTGATGTCGAAGGAAATATCCAGCTATGGGCCCGAACACCGGATAACTACTTTATTACAGATACTTAAAAAAAATTATGGCCTGCATAACGCGGCCCCCAGGTTAAAAATTGATTTTTCGAGACAGCAAATTGCAGGTATGACGGGGCTTAGAGTGGAAACTGTTATCCGATGCATGAAGAAGATGGAAGTAAAAAGTTTGCTGAGTATTGAAAAAGGGAAAGTATTTTTTTAAGCTAAAATTTCCTTAGCGTATCTGTGTGATCCTGCTCATTATTAAAATTGTGATATATCTTTTACTTTTTAAAATATGAATGATAAAATTACCTTCTTCCATAAATGGATAAAAATTTCACTTGCCAATTTTTTGGTGGTTGCACTGGTGGGTGTGCTGTTAAGATATAAGATTAACTTTCCACTTCCGCTGCTCAATTATAAATTTCTGCTGCATGCACATTCTCATTTTGCTTTTGCAGGTTGGGTAACACAGGTGTTAATGGTGCTAATTGTGCAGTACCTATACCAGCACAATGAAAACATAAACTTGAGCAAATACAAGCAGGTTTTCATTTGGAATTTTGTTACTGCTTATGGCATGCTGTTTTCTTTTCCATTTCAGGGTTATGCATTGTTCTCCATTATTTTTTCAACATTGTCTGTTTTTGTTTCTTATTTTTTTATTGCATTTGTTTGGAAAGACCTGAAACATTTTGCTGATGCAGGTTACAGCAAAGCATGGATAAAAGCATCGTTGCTTTTGTATGCCATATCTTCATTCGGTCCTTTTTCACTTGCCTATCTTATGACCAACCATATCTCGGGACAAAATTTATATTTTGGTTCCGTTTATTTCTTCCTGCATTTTCAATACAACGGCTGGTTCCTGTTTGCATGCTTTGGATTATTTTTCAGCTATCTGCAAAAGGCAGGCTTTGCGCATACCGCATTGTATAGCAAAAAAATATTTACTGTTTTATTTATTACCTGCTTCCCTGCTTATCTTTTATCAACCATGTGGATGGATATGCCAATTGCCCTGCGCATTATTGCAACGGCTGCTGCTATTTTTCAACTGGTTTCCCTCTGGTATATGTTTAAACTTTACGCTGCCACAAAAAAGCTACTGGCATACTACCTAAATACACTTTCAAAGAATTTATGGACGATGGTTTTTATTGCTTTTGTAATAAAATTGCTGTTGCAATCCCTCAGTACCATTCCATCTTTAAGCCAGTATGCATTTGGTTTCAGGCCCGTGGTAATTGGTTATCTTCATTTATCTTTTTTAGGAATTATTACCTTTTTTGTTTTGGGTTATATTAATCAAAGCATGGCACTTTCGCGCAAAGGTGTTTATATTTTTGCTGCTGCTGTGCTTATAACAGAAATCACTTTAATGCTTCAGGGTTTTGAAGCCATTGGATTTAGTGTACTGCCCTATGCCAATTATATTTTGTTTGCGGCCGCAATAGCCATGTTTTCAGGGCTGGCTTTTATTGTCGCAAAAAAGAAGCGGATTAATGAAGATCTTCCCAATATTTTTTAAACAGCGTTATCAGGCGGTTCCGCTAACACAACGTGATCACTGATGCTATAAATTCCTCTGTACAAGAGTGCGACGCAACAATACTTCATTGAAATACTTAGGCTGGGTACCAAAAAACTAAATGCAACTTACATAATTGGTGATGAATTTATTGGTGCAGGCAATATTTTATAGATTTTTATTCTTAATCACCGCCGCCATAAGCCGCTAAATTGCCGAACTTGCACTTTTTAATTTAACACCATGAATGCATCACTCTTTCTGCCAATTACAATTAGAAGCATAACAATAAAAAACCGTATTACAGTTTCACCCATGTGCGAATATTCTGCCGTAGACGGATTTGCAAACGACTGGCATCTTGTTCATTTGGGCAGCCGGGCTTCAGGCGGGGCAGGGTTGATTATTAGTGAAGCTGTCGCTGTATCTTCCGAAGGCAGAATAACACCCAATGATTTGGGATTGTGGAAAGATGAGCAGGTGCATTTTCTGAAAAGAATAACGGAGTTTATTGAATCTCAGGGCGCAGTGCCCGGTACTCAGTTGGCGCATGCCGGGCGCAAAGCTAGTCATACCGCGCCATGGCAGGGCAATGCACCGTTAACGGTAAATGAAGGAGCCTGGCAAACAGTAGCTCCGTCTGCAATTGTTTTTAAAGAACACGATTCAGTTCCCAACGCTTTAAATGAAGAAGGCATTTTTGAAGTGATAGCCGATTTTAAATCAGCCGCTGCAAGGGCGTTAAAAGCGGGTTTTAAAATAATTGAAATTCATGCCGCACATGGCTACCTTATCAATAGCTTTTTGTCGCCATTAAGTAATACGCGAAGTGATGACTGGGGTGGATCCTTTGAAAACCGCATAAGGTTGCTTGTAAAAATAGTTGAAGCGGTGCGCACCGAATGGCCGGCAGCATATCCGCTCTTTGTGCGTATTTCAGCAACAGACTGGGCCGAAGGTGGCTGGACGATGGAAGACTCCGTGGGTTTGGCGGCTATCTTAAAAAACAAGGAGGTTGATCTTATTGATTGCTCAAGTGGCGGAAATGTTTATGGGGTAAAAATTCCTGTGGGGCCATTGTACCAAACCGATTTTGCCGCTAAAATAAAAAAGGAAACTGGCATTCTAACCGGTGCCGTCGGCATGATCAACACTGCAAGGGAGGCCGAGTCTATAATCAGAAGCGGTCAGGCAGATATTGTTTTACTTGCACGGCAGCTGTTGCGCGACCCATATTTTCCTCTCCACGCCGCAAAAGAATTGGGTGTAGATGTAAGCTGGCCTAATCAATACTTGCGGGCAAAACAATAAATTTTAAAGAAATTTTTTGGGCCCGGCAAATGTAAACATGGCATCGCCTGTTGCGTCGCACGCTTGTACTGAATAAATAATGGCAGCTTACAGAGATCACTGTGTGTAAGCCTGCTTTTGGGCTAAAAACCATTCATTTTCCTTAATGGTATACTTTTTAAAACATACTCCCTTTAAACAGCACAATTCCCGTTTTTCTAAAAAAAACTGCCCAACTTTACTGTGCAACTTATTTAATTTGCTCATAAGAAATACCTGATTTACGGCCCCATTTAAAAATTAAATTATGCACGTAAAAAAAGTTTATTCATTAACTACCCTCATTGTTTTGACAGGATTTATTCTTGTATTGACAGCATGCAAGAATAATAAGGATGATGGTAAAGAAACCGATATAACAGACACTGCAACTATGGAGCCATCCATATTTATCCGATCAGAAGACAGCGCAGTTGTTTTTACCAACAAAGCTGATGACTGGATCTCTAAGTCTTTGCATAACAGCGCATGGAACTGGAGCAGGTTTCAGCTTGCTGAGTTCTGGTACGAAGACAGTTTACAAAAAGATCCATACGAAGAAAGTAAGAAATTTTACAGTGATTTTGCACCACTCCTAAAATGGTCGCCCGACAGTAGCTATATATTAGATTTGGGCACTATTGGCACAATGATTATTAAGGATAAATTTGGTAAACCCTACATTGCAGACGGGGATATAGATACAGAGATTTCGATGCGTTACCCAAAAACAGAAATGAAGTCACGCATACTTTATTTTGGCTCAACCTATTCGCTTATCGATGCAAAATGGTTAGACAAAGAACAGGTGGCAATTTTAGCTTCGGTCTTATCAAACGGCCCGCAGGCCGATACGTTGCTTTGGGTAATTAACGCAAAAGAAAACTATTTTAGAAAATACAAATGGAAATAAGCTGGAGTTTGATCATGAAATAAAAATAAGATGCCCGACAATTATACCACAAATATGCATCCTTAGATCACACACTTCTATTTTCGTAATTTTGGCCAAACCTAAACAGTCGACCCCAACCGCAGATAATCCAATGTTGACGGTTAGCGTTCAGCTGTGGACAAGACACTGAAGCGTGCGACCCCGCCAAAGACGGGGCAAGCTGCAAGTGAATCCAAATTCGTATTCAGGTGTGTGGCTCATAAATACCCTTGTACAACCTTAACTGAAAACTGCAAACTCCAAACTGTAAACTCTTTACCTTCGCGCCTTAATTATGAAGTCAAGAACATTACAAAAAGACAGGGTAAACATTATAACCCTTGGCTGCAGCAAGAACCTGGTGGATAGTGAAGTGCTAAGCGGTCAGTTGCGTGCAAACGATATTGATGTGGTGCATGAGAATGGCAAACTGGATCATAACATTGTGGTGGTGAACACCTGCGGCTTTATTGATAAAGCAAAGGAAGAGAGCGTGAACACGATTCTGGAACAGGTGGCCCTGAAGAAAAAAGGAAGGTTGGATAAGGTTTATGTTACCGGTTGTTTAAGCGAACGTTATCGCGGCGACTTGGAAGCCGAGATACCCGAAGTAGATGCCTGGTTTGGCACGCTTGAACTGCCGCTGATACTAAAACAGTTTGATGCGGACTATAAAACCGAGCTACTTGGTGAGCGTATGTTAAGCACGCCCAGGCATTATGCGTACTTAAAAATAAGTGAAGGCTGCAACCGTACCTGTGCGTTTTGCGCCATCCCGTTGATGCGCGGCAAGCATGTTAGCCGCACAATGGAAAGCCTGGTGCAAGAAGCGGAAAGCCTCGTAAAAAAAGGTGTAAAAGAGATTATGCTGATAGCGCAGGAACTAACTTACTATGGACTTGATTTGTACAAAAAACGCATGCTCGACGAATTGCTCAAAAAGCTTGCCGATGTAAAAGATTTGGAGTGGATTCGTCTGCATTATGCTTACCCAAATAAATTTCCACTGGAAGTGTTAGATGTAATGCGTGAACGCAAAAATATTTGCAACTACCTTGATATGCCTTTGCAGCACGCCAGCAACAATATGCTGCTGGCCATGAAACGCCAAAGTACAAGAGCTGAAATAGAAGAACTTATAGTATCTATCCGCGAAAAAAATCCCGGTATTTGTTTGCGTACAACTTTGATCGCAGGTTTTCCCGGCGAAACGCTGGAAGATGTGGAAGAGCTTAAAGATTTTCTTATTCGTATGCGCTTTGACCGTGTGGGTATTTTTACTTACAGTCATGAAGAGGGCACGAGTGGTTACGATTTGATTGATAACGTGCCCGCAGCCGAAAAGCAACGCCGCGCCGAGGAAATAATGGAACTGCAGCAGGAAATAAGTTACGAGAAGAACCAGGAAAAAATTGGACAAACCTTTAAAGTAATCATCGATAAAAAAGAAGCCGGCCGCTGGCTTGGCCGCACAGAATTTGATAGTGTTGAAGTAGATAATGAAGTAGTAATTCATTCCACAAAAAAATTAATCATCGGCGATTTTGTAAATGTGAAAATTACCAAAGCTTACGATTACGATTTGGAAGGGGAGGTGGTTTAAACAGATTACAGTTGCCTGTTTATAGTTTTGGGTTGAATTCTTTTTTGGCCAGGCTTTCGAATATGAATGGAGCATTCGTTGCGTCGCACACTTATGGTTTCTGAATATTGCTGAGCAGTGTTATGTTGTACAAGCGTGCGACGCAACGGAGGCCTGAAACTGGATGTTCAGTTTGGCCCAAAAATAAAAACTAATTAAGCTGAACAGATGGCATACGAAAAAGCTGCCCGTCGTATACAAAGAGTTCTTCAATCTGGTAGGTCCAATATTTATAAATGGGAGATTTGGCAAGATATTGATCAATCACTGTTTTTGATTCGCCATTAATAGTTATCCAAACCGTTTGCGACTCCATGCTTACCGCATAACTATCGATAATATTTTTGTTTATGAGGTAGTTTATATAGGTACGGTGAGCAGGTATGAGAGTCATGAATTGTTCGTCCATCTCAAAGTGAATAATTGCCTGAAATTTTTTCATAGCTGTTAGATTTTTGATTTTAACGGCAGCTATCGTTTTTATTTAATAGTCCAGTCAACAACGTGGTTAGCCCATTCGGTGCGGTAAGGTGTAACAATGCGTATATAGTTATCTGTATAACCTTCCATCATATTATTTTTTTCAAAACCTTCAAAGAGTACTTTACGTGTTTGTCCGCTGTGCTGGCTGGCAAAGGCCTGCATTTTCATATAGCTCAAATTACGCAAAATCTTGTTTCGTTCGTGGCGAATATTTACAGGAACTATTGGTTTTATTTCCAGTGCTTTTGTGTTATCTCTTTCGGAGTAAGTAAATACATGCAAATAGGAAACGTCCAGGTTGTGTAAAAATTCGAAAGTCTCTTTAAAATCATCTTCTGTTTCGCCGGGAAAGCCAACGATAACATCTACACCGATGGCGCAATGTGGCATTAGCGTTTTAATGAGTTTTACCCGCTCTGCATATAGTTCTATTTTATACCTCCGGCGCATTAAGCCCAATATTTTGTCGCTGCCACTTTGCAGCGGAATATGAAAATGCGGCATAAATTTATCGCTGTTGGCTACAAAAGCAATTATTTCGTTTGTAAGTAAATTGGGTTCAATGGAAGATATGCGGTAGCGCTGAATACCATCCACTTTATCAAGCTCTTTTACCAGATCGAAGAAGTTTTCTTCCCTCATCTGCAGCGTATCTGTGTTGGTAACCTTGCTGCTGAAATCTCCTAAATTTACGCCGGTTAATACGATTTCTTTTATTCCCGATGCAGCCAGTTCTTTTGCATTCTTTAGTACATTTTCAACTTTATCGCTGCGGCTTTTACCACGTGCCATAGGAATGGTGCAGAACGAACAATTGTAGTTGCAGCCATCCTGCACTTTTAAGAAAGAACGGGTTCTGTCGCCCAATGAAAAAGACGCATTAAACCCATTAACTTCCTCTATATCGCAGCTCGATATTTTTGCAGAATCGCCTTTGGTAAGTTCTTTTAAATGTACGCTGAGATTGAATTTTTCTGCTGCGCCAAGTACAAGATCTACACCTGGTATTGCTGCAATTTCTTTTGGCTTTAGCTGCGCATAACAACCGGTAATAACCACCAAACTTTCAGGAGACTTTCTTTGAATACGGCGTACCAAATACCGGCATTCTTTGTTAGCATTTTCGGTGACAGAACAGGTGTTTATTACATACACATCGGCAAGGTCTTCAAATTCTTTTTTTTCAAAACCATCCTGTTCCAGCATGCGGCTTAGTGCAGATGTTTCTGAAAAGTTGAGTTTGCAACCTAGTGTGTGAAATGCTACGGAACGCCTCTTAACCATAAGGCTGCAAAGATAAGGTTAGAATGTAGTTTAGGGTTTGTTGTTTACAGTTTGTAATTTTTGGGAAGGCTTACTATTCAATGCACGCAAATTTTACAATGTGATTTTTTGGAGCCGGGCTTTGGAAATACTATTAATCGTTCCTTGCGTCGCACACTTGTACATTATATCGCATTTGAACATTGGAATAAACGCTGTCTAAAAAAAGTTAGGCCTCAGCTCAATAGTACCACTTACGATGAACGGATTGCGACGCAACAAAGATGCTACGAAGAACCAATGCTGGTATCAAAAAAAATAATGTATAAAAAAAGGCTGTCACAATAAATTGCAACAGCCTTTCTATTTTAAAAAAGTTGTATTATTTTACTTCAACTTCAGCGCCTGCATCTTTCAGTTTACCTGCAACTTCATCAGCTTCAGCTTTAGAAACGCCTTCTTTTACGGCTTTTGGTGCGCCATCAACAAGGTCTTTGGCTTCTTTCAAACCTAAACCAGTTAATTCTTTAACGATCTTAACAACGTTCAATTTGCTTGGACCTGCTGCAACCAAAACTACATCAAATGCTGTTTTTTCTTCTACCACTGCTGCGCCACCATCGCCTGCACCAGAAGCTGCTACTACAGTTGCTGCTGCTGGTTCAATACCGTACTCAGATTTAAGGAAATCTGCCAATTCCTGTACTTCTTTTACTGTTAAGCCTACTAATTGTTCAGCTAATACTTTTACGTCTGCCATAATATTTAAATTTTTGCCGCCTTCATTGCATTTTTTGCGCTCCGGCGGTGGTTTAAAAAAATTTGCCTTTATTAACCCTCAGGCCTGGGTGTTATTTTAAGCTATGCTTTTAAATTATTCAGCTGGTGCAGCTTCTGTTGTGCCGGCTGCCTGTTTTTCGTGGTGGTGCAACAAGGCAGCCAGTACACGTTTTGCAGGCGATTGCAATAAGCCAATTACCTCGCCAATCAGTTCATTCTTTGTTCTTATTTGTGTAAGAGCCTTAAGATTTTTATCTCCTGTATAAATATCTCCATTTATAAATGCAGCTTTTAATTCTGGTTTCTCTCCATTTAAAGATTTACGGAAAGAAGTTAAAATTAGCGCTGGTTCTTTTGGGTTTTCAGAGAACATTAATGCCGTAACATTATTCAATGATTCGTAAACACCGGTATACTTTTCAGCATCAATGGACTCCAGCGCTTTACGTATCAAAGTGTTTTTTGCCACTTTCATTTCTACTTCTTTAGCGAAGCATGCACGGCGTAATTTACCTATTTGTGCAACGGTAAGAGATTCTGTATTGGTAACATAGAAGTTCGAATATTGAGAGAATTTCCCTTTGAGAACTTCTATAACTTCATTTTTTTGATCTTTTGTCATGACCTTTATTTTATAGTAATACTTAGAATAAATTAATATCCGGGGTATTAGTTTTGTAATGATTTTGTTTCAATGATAATACCAGGGCTCATAGTGCTGGCCATGCTTACACCTTTAAGGTAAGTACCTTTAGCTGCCGAAGGCTTAAGTTTTAGGATGGCATTAATAAGCTCGTGGCAGTTATCGGCAATCTTTTCGGGTGCAAAGGAAATGCGACCTATAGAAGCATGAACAATACCTGTTTTATCAACTTTGAAAGCGATCTTACCGCCTTTAACCTCGTTTACAGCTTCTGCTACATTATTGGTAACAGTTCCTGTTTTTGGGTTCGGCATCAGGTTACGCGGACCAAGAATTTTACCCAATTTACCAATCTTGGGCATAACAGAAGGTGTTGCTACAATAACATCCACATCTGTCCAGCCAGATTCTATTTTTCCAATAAACTCATCAAGGCCAACAAAATCTGCACCGGCTGCTTTAGCTTCTGCTTCTTTATCCGGAGGGCAAAGAACCAATACACGCTTGGTTTTACCTGTTCCGTGGGGCAGGGTTACTGTACCGCGAACCTGCTGGTCTGCTTTTTTAGGATCTACACCTAAACGAATATGGAGATCAACTGAAGAATCAAATTTGGTGGTATTGATGGTCTTCACCAAAGAGGAGGCTTCCTTTAACGTATAAACTTTGTTTTTATCGATTTTCGCTTCTGCTACTTTTCTGTTTTTTGTAATTTTTGACATTGCTAAAATTTTTGAGGATTAAATTAATTTTCCCATGGAGCAGCGCCTTCAATAGTTAAGCCCAAACTGCGTGCAGTTCCGGCAACCATCTTCATAGCACTTTCAATGGTAAAGCAGTTAAGATCAGGCATTTTGTCTTTGGCGATTTCTTCAATGCTTGCCCAGTTTACTTTGCCAACCTTAGCGCGGTTACTTTCTTTAGAACCTTTTTGAATTTTAGCAGCTTCCATCAACTGGATAGCGGCAGGAGCAGTTTTAATAACAAAGTCGAACGACTTATCAGTGTAAACAGTAATTAAAACAGGAACAATTTTTCCTAATTTATCCTGGGTTCTTGCATTAAACTGTTTGCAGAACTCCATAATGTTTACACCCTTACTACCGAGGGCTGGACCCACCGGAGGTGCAGGATTGGCTTGACCGCCTTTTACCTGCAACTTTACGTAGCCTGAGATTTCCTTAGCCATGTTTTTTTAATTTTATTGGTGATAACGTCTCGCCTTTGGCCAGACTCCCAAATTCAATTATTCTTATACAAAAGAACTTTTGGGGGTGCGAAAGTAGTAAAATATTTTAGAATTGCCGTTTTGCAGCGATTTATTTTTTGGGGCGGGGCACGTCTTCAAATGGCATCCCGGTTGCTTCGCACGCTTTTACATACCACTATATGGCAACAATTACAAACCTTAAAACTAAATATGAAGGGCTAATTGTCAATTTTGTCATGTGTATTTTATAAAGTGTTAAACCATAGTTACCGGCCCGCTGGTTCATTCATCGTAATACAATGCATTCCGCCGCCGCCATAGTTGATAGCCAGTGCATCTATAGCAATTATTTTTTTACCGGGAAAAGCGTACTGTAATATTTGCCGTGCTTCTTCGTCACGTTTTTTTATTTTTTGAGACAAACCTTTTTTCCAGTATTTACCAACGAGCAATGCATCGTTGGCCACAAGAAAATTAAGATAGCTCGCCGCGGCTACACAATCAACAGCACCATCGGGGAAACTTAATCCGGCAGTAGTTTGTAAATCTTTTAATTGTGCATAAACACTATCGCCAGGCTCAAGTTTTGTAGTAACAGGGTAGGGCATTGGCATACGGATAATATTAAAATGCCTACCATTCTGATCGGTTGCATTTCTTAAAATTTCAAAATTGATATCCATCCTGCTACCAGTCTGTTTTTCCATATCGCTTTTGCGTTCCTGCTGGCTAACCTCAGCAAGCAAAAGGGTGCTGTCGTTTACAAAACGGGCAAACTCATCTACGTGCCCGCCGGTTGTAAGCATGGTGTAATATTTTTTACCACCTGGCCCTTCAATTGGTGGATAAAAACTTTGATCATCATCTCTTACGCCCTGTTTAAGCCAAATTATTTTTGATACGCCAAGCAGCCGTTTGTATTCAGGCTCCATTTCCTCCAGCGTTAAACCAGGGTTACGTTGTTTTTCTACTGCTTCAACCAACAAGAGGGTACCTTTTCCATTCACTTCCCGGTCGCCACCTTCTGAAACAATATTTGTTGAAATTACTGGGATATTATAATAGGCGGCAATATGTTCATCCAGTTTTTCATCGAGCCGGGCGGCTCCATCGGCCGTATCATTATATCCCCAGTCGTTAAAGTTAAAATCTGCAATTGCTTTTTCACCTTTGTTATTGGTAACAAATACCGGCCCCATATCCCTTGCCCAAAATTCCTGGTAAGCAAATTTTAGCACAGAAACAATACCGTCTTTTAAAAGTGGAGCAGGTAGCATGTTTCGTACCAGCTGTTCAATACTATCATTTATTACTATCAGTTTTATGTTTACAAAAGGGGTTAATGCTTTTATCATCTCCGCAGTAACAGCGGCAGTTGGAAAGTCTTTTTTATGAATGATTTGCGGATAGAGCATCCAAACTGCCTGCGTTGGTTCATATTCAGCATGTTGTCGGAAGCCTCCTGTTGTTTGCGCCTGCGTTAATAAAGGCAACAACAATATAATAAACGGCAGGCAAATAAGGTCTTTTCTCATCGTATTAATTTTCAACAAGTTTATTCAATTTTTTTTAAGCGTAATATTTTTTATACCGGCTAATTTTTTCATAGCATCATCCTTGCGTCGCAATCCGTTCATCTTTTGTACAAAAAGCAGCTTTGGCGTTCACAGGTCGGCACCTCCGTTTTCTTTATAAATTAATTGAAAATAATAAATATTCACGATTTAAATTACGGGGTAGCATTAAACCTTAGCGTGCTTGCCTTGTCCAAATTTTTTTAAAACCGAGTTTATTTTACAATAAATAATAGCCGGCACAAGTGTAGATTCGGTATGGTTAGGTTTTCAATTTCGTAAAACACACCTATGTAGCATTTTTAACAGCGCGTTTTCTCTTCTGCTGATTATTTTATTTCAATTCAATGTAATCTCCTGAATAATGTGTTGAGCACTATTAGCAGATACTCTATTGAGTAATTCTTAATAATAAAAAAATATAACCATGAAAAAGTATGTTCTTTCTTACAGGCTATTGCCTGCCATTGCAATTGTGTTTTTTGTGTTTCAATCCTGTCAAAAGTCGAAGGTCCCGGTAGCCCAGGCTGCAACAGTAACGCAGCAGGCACAACTGTTGGCGGCTACCAATGTTATTTATGCTGCCGGTGTAAGTGATAATGAAAGCCTGAACGATTTAATGGCGTCAGCAGAATCTGCTGATTCTGCAGCTCCCTGTGCTGTAATTACTTTTACGCCGTCGAGAACTGTTTATCCACACCAGAAAACAGTAGATTTTGGAACAGGCTGTACAGGGCCGGATGGGCGTACAAGGAGGGGTAAAAAGATCGTAACAGTGTTTGTTGATTCAAAAACAGCGACTGCGGGTGCTGAACTTTCTGAAGTTACTTTTGAAAACTACTATGTTGACACGATTAATATTACAGGTGTTGTAAAAAGCTATTTGGTTGCCACCACAACTCCCGGGCCAAGGGTTATAAAAATAGTATCTGAAAAGTCTATTTTTTCGCCAAATGGCAGTAAGAATGTAATTACCGGAACACATGAAATTACTCAGATTGAAGGCGGTACAACTGCAACAAGAGCAGATGATGTTTTTCAAATTACCGGTCATGCAGAAGGCACTGAAACTTTAGCAGGTACTACTATTTTCAACTGGACATCCGATGTAGATGAAGACAACAAAGTAATAAAGCCTGTGGCTTGCGATTACAGAACAAAAGGTGGATTAAAAATTAGTATAGATTTGCTTCAGGGTGGTGATGCAATGTTTACCGAGTACCTTGATTACGGTGATGGAAGTTGTGATAATATGGCTACACTTTCCATAAATGGTGGTATACCTCAGGCAATAACGCTGCCATTATATTTTTGGCCTCTGGGTTAATAGTATAAAACTCCATATCGATTTATTTGCGATTGACAGGTTTAAATTTAGAGAGGTTTTCTGGAATATGCCGCCTATTGATATTGAGTACAAGAGTGCGACGCAACAAATGCTTAATAGCAGCAATGCAGCTGGGTACATAAATAAAAAAATGCAATTTTATTGCTTATTAATTTTAATGTAAAAGCCATACGGGTTAAAACTGTATGGCTTTTATTTATTTGTTATTTTTGAACTGAGCAGCCAGCTTAGCTCAGTTGGCAGAGCAGTACATTCGTAATGTGAAGGTCGTCAGTTCGATTCTGATAGCTGGCTCTAAAAACCTGCGGTTTTGCAAAAGGCTGCGGGTTTAATTATACAGTGGGTTTATCTGCATTTCTGCAACATCTGTATTTGTGTAATTTTTTATTTCATTATAGAGTGTGTCTCTTTCTACCGGCTCTCTTTTAACCTGTTTTATCAATGAAACCAGCTGCGTGGTGGAAAGTGAAGGCGTTTGTTCTTCGCTGCCGGCCATGGAATAAATTTTTGTAGTGTCGTCAATTGTACCGTCGAGATCATTTACACCAAAACTTAAAGTGAGTTGCGCATTTTGACGGCCCAGCATGGGCCAGTATGCTTTCAGGTGTGGAAAATTATCCATATACAAACGAGCAACGGCATAGAGGCGCATATCTTCTGTTGTGGTGCTTTCGGGGATATGGCTCATATCGTTATCTTTATTGCGGAATTTTAGCGGAATGAAAGTATTAAAGCCGCCTGTTTCATCCTGCAATTGGCGTAATCTTTCCATATGATCAATACGGTGTTCATATTTTTCTATGTGACCATATAGCATAGTTGCATTGCTGTGCATACCCATTTTGTGGGCGGTACGGTGAATGTTGAGCCAGCCATCTGCATCTACTTTATCTGCACATATTTTTTCGCGTATTTCGGGGTGAAATATTTCTGCACCACCGCCGGGAATAGAGTCCAGGCCAGCATCGTGTAAAAATTTCATACCTTCTTCCACTGAAACTTTTGCTTTACGAAACATATAATCAAACTCCACTGCTGTGAATGCTTTTATGTGCAAACCGGGCCGGTGTTCTTTTATTTTTCGCATGAGTTCAGCAAAAAAATCAAGATTCATTTTTGGATGTACGCCGCCAACAATATGTACTTCAGTAACGGGTTTGCCATCATATTTTTTAACCAGATGCAGCATTTGGTCTATGCTAAGTTCCCAGCCCTCTTCGCGGTTGGCGTACAGGCGTGAGTAAGCACAAAACGCACAACTGAATACGCAGACATTTGTAGGTTCAATATGAAAATTTCGGTTGAAATAGGTTTTATTTCCATGCATTTGCTCACGCACCCAGTTGGCCAAAGCTCCCAGGTACCCAACAGAACCTTTTTCAAACAATAATATGCCTTCATTGAAATTAATACGTTCGCGGGCCAGTACTTTTTCTCCAATGCGCTTCATATCAGCATCTGTTGCTGAATTTACTAGGGCAGCTATGCCAGTATCTGTTGTTTCCATAAACTATAATGAACGGCAAAGTTATTGCCGTAGTTAGTAACAAAAAATAAAAGGATTGTGTTCGGGGGGTAAGTATAGTTTTATACAACAAGAAAAAATTATGAACGGGATTTTTATGTTTCACCCGCAACAGAAGAAAAGTACAATATTTGCTGCCAATACTCAAATGTTGAACCCACTATCGTCCATTAACGCAAGGAACTAATTTTTCTGTTTTCATCATTCAGTTCACCGGTTTTTCTGCTTAAATGAAATGCTTCCCGCGGCAGGTCCGGATTGGCTTTAATATTGCAACCGTCTTTGGTAATACTTTCCTGTATCTCTTTTAAAAGGCTTTAGCCTAATCATCGTTTGATTTATCCAAAGCCGCGGTTATATGGTGTACTCGATTTTGACATGCCGTATCGTTTGTTACAACGTTTGCTTTTGTGCCAATGCAATTTTGCCTTGGGTTATCGTATAAATACTTGGCAATAGCGGGTTTTTTGCAAGGGTAAAACGGGCCATGGTTTTCAAAACATGCATTTCTTTTACTTGCTTTAGCATTTTTATAAAACCGTCTAATATTTTTTATGGTCCGGGCCCGGGTAATGCTATTTGGCCTGGTTGCGTCGCACTCTTGTACTGAAGATCATCTATGAGCTAATGGCTTCGAACTCTTTTGTATTGCCTGACTTTCTATGCCCACAGTTCGCAGCTTGCTCAAAAATGTTGCGAACGTATAAGAGCGCGACGCAACTAAAGCTTGATAGTATAACTTCAGCCGGGCCAAAAAAAATATTAAATACTTTGGTATTTAGTTCATTAATCTATCTACCATTTTGTTAGCTTTTTTAATAGTGCCTCCGTTAAACCTGATTGCTTATTTTTGTCCTCCTTCAAAAAAGGGGAACATTATATGAGCGAAGAGAAAAGCTTAAATTTTATTGAAGAGATCGTTGAAGAAGATCTTAAGTCCGGCAAATACAACAGCATCCGTACCCGTTTTCCACCCGAACCCAACGGGTATCTGCATATTGGTCATGCAAAAGCTATTTGCCTCAACTTCGCACTTGCATTAAAATATGGCGGTACCACAAATCTTCGTTTTGATGATACCAACCCCGTAAAAGAAGAAACAGAATACGTTGATAGCATTAAAGAAGATGTTGAGTGGCTGGGTTTTAAATGGGATAAGGAGCTTTATGCCAGCGACTACTTCGAACAGCTTTACCAATTTGCTGTAACCCTAATCACCAAAGGGTTAGCTTATGTTGATGACAGCAGCAGCGAAGAAATAGCGGCTGAAAAAGGAACCCCCACACAATCTGGAACAGAAAATAAATACCGCAACCGCAGTATAGAGGAAAACATCCTGCTTTTTGCCGATATGCGTGCTGGAAAATATACCGATGGCGAAAAAGTATTGAGGGCGAAAATTGACATGTCTTCGCCAAATATGCACATGCGTGATCCGCTGCTTTACCGTATAAAACATGCACATCATCACCGTACCGGCAATGCCTGGTGCATTTACCCCATGTACGATTTTGCCCACGGCCAAAGCGATTCAATTGAAAAAATAACCCATTCAATTTGTACCCTCGAGTTTGTGCCACACAGAGAATTATACGATTGGTGCATAGAAAAGCTGGACATATTTCCTTCCCGGCAATATGAGTTTGCAAGGCTAAATATGACGTATACCGTAATGAGCAAACGAAAGCTTTTGCAGCTTGTAAATGAAAAATACGTGTCAGCCTGGGATGACCCTCGTATGCCAACGATTAGTGCTTTTAGAAGGCGTGGTTTTACACCCGAAAGTATTCGTGATTTTTGCGACAGAATTGGTGTAGCAAAACGCGACAACCTCATTGATTTCGGTTTGCTAGAATTTTGTGTACGCGAATACCTAAATAAAACTGCCATGCGCAGGATGGTGGTTTTTGATCCGCTGAAAATTGTAATTACCAATTATGAAGTAGGCAAAACAGAAATGTTTGCTAGCGAGAACAATCCTGAAGAAGAAATAAAAACATACCGCGATATTCCTTTCACACGTGAATTATATATAGAGCGCGAAGACTTTATGGAGCTGCCCTCTAAAAAATATTTTCGCCTCGCACCTGGCGCAATGGTGCGTTTAAAAAGCGCTTATATTATCAAGTGCGAAAGTCTTGTAAAAGATGAAGCCGGAAATATTGCCGAGGTGCACTGCACGTACATTCCAGAAAGCAAAAGCGGCAGCGATACATCAGAAATAAAAGTAAAAGGCACGTTGCACTGGGTAAGTGCATTGCATGCGGTGCCCGTAGAAGTACGGCTTTACGATCGTCTTTTTAACGCTGAAAATGTTGGTGCCGAAGAAGGCGATTTTAAAGATTATATTAATACAGATTCTTTGCAGGTAATTCAGAACGGTTACGCAGAACCTGCGTTGCACGAAGCCAAATTCGATGAACGTTACCAGTTCCTGCGCAAAGGATATTTTTGCATGGATAAAGATACCAGTTCAAAAATCGTATTCAACAGAACTGTTACGCTGAAAGACGCATGGGCAAAGGAATTGAAGAAGGTTTAAGTACCTGATAAAGTTGATAAATGCTGCAGGTTTTCTGCGGCATTTTTTTTTATGTACTAAGCTT
>JBBRDW010000010.1:0-70788 GCA_038203525.1 Chitinophagales bacterium
GGCGACACAAAAAATGCTTTTTACTTTATGGAAAAAAGCCGCGCCGTTCTACTGAATGATAAACTCAATGAGCTGGGCGCTAATGCGCAATTATCACCCGCAGATGCGGAGAAAGAACAAAGCTTTCAAATTAAAATAATAACGGAACAGCAAAGGTTAAGTGAACTACCTGCCGATACAAAAGCCTTCCAGGATCAGCAATTCAAACTCCTCAACGCCAAAGATGATTTTGAAAGTTTTACCAAATTTCTTGGGAAAAAATACCCGGCCTATTACGAATACAAATATGCAGACTCAGTTCCAAAACTTACCGATTTGCAGAAGCAACTTGCTTTAAACCATCAAAGTTTTGTTCATTATTTTATGAATGATACGGTTATGTACATACTCACCATTACACCGGGTAATGCACAAATAAGCAAGCTTTCTAAAAATGAATTTGACATAAGCCAAATCAACCGCTTCCTTCAATATTGCTCGAATAAATCCTTGCTTAATTCCGACTACCGTTCATTTGCAACTTTATCCAATTCAGTTTATAAAACACTATTTCAAAAGCTGCAGTTACCCAAAGGCCGCGTAATTATTTGCTCTGATAATTTCCTAATTCCATTCGAAGCTTTATGCTCCGATACAAACGGAAAGCAATTTCTTATTTACGATTATACGTTCAGTTATGTTTACTCTGCAACTTATCTTCTGAAAGATTTTACAACATACCCGGCCAAAGGGAATTTTATTGGCTTCGCTCCTGTCAATTTTAGAGATTACCTTGATGTAGCAAGCCTTTCAGAATCTGCAACCGCCTTAAAAAAATCAGCATCCAATTACAGCAACACTTTATTGTTTACCAATGAAGCCGCCACAAAAAATAGTTTCATACAAAAAATTTCAGGGTACAGTGTGGTAAATGTTTTCTCCCACGCAAGCGCAGATAGTACTTATACGGAGCCCAGAATATACATGCAGGATTCTGTGGTAAGGCTTTCCGATCTGCAACTGCTTAATAAACCTGCCACAAGGCTCGTAGTACTAAGTGCCTGCCAAACCAATGTGGGTAAAAATGCAACCGGGGAGGGAATCTACAGTCTTGCTCGCGGCTTTGCATCGGCCGGAATTCCTGCTGTTTCGGCAACATTATGGAATGCTGATGAAAATATGATTTACGAAGTTTCTGCAAGCTTTCATCAATATCTTTCGAAGGGACTAAGCAAAGACAGCGCACTACAAAAAGCAAAAATCGATTTCATCAATAACAACAAAAACTCCGGAAAATTACTCCCCTACTATTGGGCAAATATGGTGCTTATTGGTAATGCAGAACCACTTCAATTATCAACTGGGTTTAGTGTTTGGTTGTGGGCCGGTGCTGCATTTATTGTGGTGGTTACCGTGCTCGTTTTTATTGCGGTGCAGCGCAAAAAGCAACACCGCAAATAACCAGGTTAACCGCATTTGCCCAGTAAAGAACAAGGCCCTGAAGCGTGCGACGCAACAGGGTTTAATAGTAGCAATAGAGCCTGGCCCATAAAAAAAATTAATACTATTTTTTTTGACCCAACTTTTATTTTTTTATAGCAACATTCTTGCGTCGCACTCTTGTACTTTTTTTTCTTTATTGGGCAAAGGCAATCAGGCTTATAAAAAATTACTTCATGCTCTCCAGCTCCTTCTGAAGACGGAACATTTCGTCTCTTAATCTTGCGGCTTCTATAAAGTCTAAATCTCTTGCTGCCTTTTCCATTGTTTTTTTAACCTGGCTAATTCGCTTCTCTATTTGAGGAATGGTTTTATATATTTCCTGGTCTTCGGCCGCAGCGTTTACAATACCCCCATCCGCGGCAACAGCATAAGGTTTTTTAGGATCGTAACCCTTAATATCCAGCACCGAAGTTTGCTTCATTATCTGCTCAATCGATTTTTTTATGGTGGTTGGGGTAATGTTGTGCTTAATATTGAATTCTATTTGCTTTTCTCTTCTGCGGTTGGTTTCGTCAATGGTTTTCTGCATGCTTTCCGTCATTTTATCGGCATAAAAAATAACAAGGCCATCAACGTTGCGGGCTGCACGGCCAGCCGTTTGTGTAAGGGATCTTTCGTTGCGGAGAAATCCCTCTTTATCTGCATCAAGAATTGCCACCAGCGAAACTTCAGGCAAATCAAGTCCCTCCCGTAACAGGTTTACGCCCACCAGCACATCAATGTCGCCAAGCCGCAACTGGCGCAGTATTTCTATTCGTTCAAGTGTATCTACATCGCTGTGTATATATTTAGATTTTATGTTGATGCGACCCAGGTATTTATCCATTTCTTCTGCCATGCGTTTGGTGAGCGTGGTAACCAAAACACGGTCACCTTTTGTCACGCGTTTATCTATTTCATCAAGCAGGTCATCAATCTGGTTTACGCTTGGCCTTATCTCAATTGGCGGATCTAATAACCCTGTTGGCCGCACCACCTGCTCTACTACTATGCCGTCTGTTTGTTCCAGCTCATAATCGCCGGGCGTAGCGCTAACAAAAACAGTTTGGCCAATAATGTTTTCAAACTCATTAAAGTTTAGCGGCCTGTTGTCTATGGCACTGGGCAGGCGAAAACCATAATCTACCAGCACCATTTTTCTACTCCTGTCCCCGCCATACATGCCCGCCACCTGCGGAATGGTTTGGTGGCTTTCATCAATCATACACAAAAAATCTTTGGGAAAATAATCGATTAAACAGAATGGCCTTGTGCCCGGCTTGCGTCGGTCAAAAAACCTGGAATAGTTTTCGATACCATTGCAGTAACCCAATTCGCGAATCATTTCCAGGTCGTATTCCACGCGTTCTTTTATGCGTTGCGCTTCAATAAATTTACCGGTACTTTTAAAATATTCCACCTGCTGCATCATTTCGTCCTGAATTTCCACCATTATCGATTGCATCATATCTTTTGGTGCTATATATAAGTTGGCTGGAAATATAGCGGCATTTTCCATCTTCGCAATACGCTTGTTGGTGGTTACATCAATGCTTTCGATCTCTTCAATTTCGTCGCCAAAAAAAATTATGCGCAGGCCCTGGTCGTTATAAGGCAGGTTAATATCTATTGTGTCGCCTTTTACCCGGAAGGTTCCTCTTTTAAATTCAATCTGCGTGCGGCTATACAAGCTATTCACCAGGGAATGTAAAAATCCCTGCCGCGAAATTATCTGCCCTTTTTCTATACGTACTATGCCATTCTCAAACTCTGTTGGATTGCCAATACCATAGATGCAGCTAACGCTTGCAACCACAATGATGTCGCGGCGGCCGGTCAATAATTCACTGGTAGCCTGCAGGCGCAGCTTGTCTAATTCTTCATTGATACTAAGGTCTTTTTCAATGTAAGTATCGCTAACAGGCATATAGGCTTCGGGCTGATAATAGTCGTAATAACTTACAAAATAGCCTACAGCATTATCAGGAAAGAACTGTTTAAACTCCCCGTATAGCTGCGCTACCAGTGTTTTATTATGGGTAAGCACAAGCGTTGGGCGCTGGGTATTTGCAATAACGTTGGCCATAGTATAGGTTTTACCGCTACCGGTAACCCCTAATAAAGTCTGGAATTGTTCGCCAGACAGAACGCCTTCCGTTAATTGCTTAATTGCGCCAGGCTGATCGCCACTCGGCTCATATTGATTGAATAATTTAAATGGCATGCTGCAAATTAGCCAATTTAAAAATGTGAAGATTATAGTGAACCTAATGATAACGAGGAATTTTTTGAGTCAGACATTGTTACAGTTGGAATGGTATGTTACAGCCTGCCAGGCCCCAGGCTTCAACTGCACTCTTGTACGCTTGAGCAAGCTTGGCAAAGGAAACAGTCTTGCTGCAATTTTAGGTCATATTATAAGCAGGCTGAAGGTAAATATTAAATTAAAACATGATCACGTTATCTCAGTATCATTGAAATTTCCAATCTAACTGCATACTGCAACGTTTAAACGGCCGGATTTACCATTTCAGAATAAATAACATGTGTTAATACAATCGGCTGTACAAATTTCCCCTAATTTTGCCGGCAGCAATTTACCAGGTTGTTTGCCAATTATTCTACTCCTGGTTACTACCATAAAGTGATTCTATGATTCGTCAATACTGGTGGAAGGTTTTATGTTTTGTTTTACTGGTTTATACCTGCACATGGGGTTTTCTTGTAGAAGTGCCCTTTCTGGATGGCAGGATGCAGCAAACGGTACGCAACCTATTCTTTCATGTACCCATGTGGTTTTGCATGCAAACACTCTTTACAATCTCTGTAATCTATGCTATCCGTTACCTGCGTAATCCCAATTCCAGGTACGATCATTACTCACTTGAGTTTGCCCGCACCGGCGTTGTATTTGGCGTACTAGGACTTATTACCGGTGCAATATGGGCTAATTATCAGTGGGGTTCGCCATGGAGCGGCGATCCAAAACAAAATGGCGCCGCGATAGCATTGCTTATTTATTTGGCTTATTTTGTTTTGCGCGGATCCTTAACTGATATGGATAAACGTTCGAGGATTGGCGCGGTTTATAATGTTTTTGCTTTTGCTATGCTTTTTCCCACCATTTGGATATTGCCAAGGCTTACTGAGTCTTTGCACCCCGGTGGCCAAGGCAGCGAAGGCAATCCCGGGCTTAACCCAAATGATACAACTGCGGCGATGGAAATGGTATTCTTACCTGCAATAATTGGCTGGATTTTGCTGGGCGTATGGATCGCTTCGCTGCGTTCCAGATTAATGATCATCACTGAAAAGAAACTGGCATGAATAAATTAAGAAGATCAGGATTTGTTTTTATGTTTATCTGTTTCAATTTTTTATGTTTCGCGCAAACTGCAAATTCGCAAACAGCTGAACCGGTAGATTTTATGCGAAGCGAAGGAAAATTATATGTGGTGATGGCTGTTGTAGTAACAATTTTGCTGGGTATTTTTTTATATCTGATAAACCTGGACAGAAAAATTAAAAAAATAGAAAGGGAAAACTGAAAACCGTGTTGCCAAATAAAGAAATAGATAGCTGTTACGTAAAGCTTTCAGCAAAATTACGATACTCTTAATTTGCAGCTAATCAACAAAGTTGAGAAAGCACAAGAGAGTGACACGACAGACGATGTTATGAAATATCTGATGCTGGGAAAAAAATAAAATTATTTCATTGTAAAAAACAAATGTTAATTAGTAACTTAAATTTATAAATATTAAAAACATACCACATGTCAGAACAAAAGTATAGCTTTTTTGAAAACGTAATAAAAAGCTTTGATAAAGCCGCAAAATTTACCAAATGGGAAAACGGATTGCTTGAACAGATTAAAGCCTGCAACGCAGTTTATAAAATGAAATTTCCCATAAAGCGCGACGATGGTTCCATTGAAGTTATTGAGGCTTACCGCGTACAGCATAGCCAGCATAAAACGCCTTGTAAAGGAGGTATACGTTTTAGCCAGCATGTTAACCAGGATGAAGTGATGGCGCTTGCCTCGCTAATGACCTACAAATGCGCTATTGTAAATGTACCCTTTGGCGGTGCTAAAGGAGGAATTAAAATAAGCCCCAGAAATTACAGTGAATTTGAACTACAAAAAATTACCCGGCGTTATACCGCTGAGCTAATTCGGAAAAATTTTATTGGTCCCGGAACAGATGTACCTGCGCCCGATTATGGAACCGGTGAAAGGGAAATGGCATGGATTGTTGATACCTACGAAAGTATGAAACCTGGTGAAATTGATGGCCTGGCTTGTGTTACGGGCAAACCAATTACCCAGGGCGGCGTGCGTGGCCGTAAAGAAGCAACTGGACTTGGTGTATTCTTTGGTGTTCGTGAAGTTTGTAATATGCCCGACATAATGGAAAAACTTGGCCTTAAAGTGGGGGTTGAAGGCAAACGTGTGATGGTACAGGGATTGGGTAATGTTGGTTATCACACCGCCAAATATTTTCGTGAAAATGGATCTAAAGTTGTGGCAATTGCAGAATGGGAAGGCGCTATTTTTTGTGAAGATGGTTTAAATGAAGAAGATGTGTTTCAGCATAGAAAAAAAACCGGCTCCATATTTGATTTTCCCGGTGCCACCAATATTGAAAATAGCAAAGATGCTTTGGAAATTGAATGTGATATTTTAATACCAGCGGCATTGGAAAATGTGATTAACGGAGATAATGCAGATTTGGTTAAAGCAAAAATAATTGGAGAAGCGGCCAACGGTCCTTTAACACCCGAAGCGGATGAAATTTTTATAAAGAAAGGAGTATTGGTTATTCCCGATATGTACCTTAATGCAGGCGGTGTTACTGTTTCTTATTTTGAGTGGCTCAAAAACCTTAGCCATGTACGTTACGGAAGAATGGAAAAACGATTTACTGAAAACATGAACAAACAAATTGTGGGCACAATGGAAGAAATGACAGGAAAGAAAATATCTGATGCAGACCGGGCTTATATAGAACATGGCCCCAGTGAGGTTGACTTGGTGCACAGCGGCCTGGAAGAAACAATGGTAGAAGCTACACACGAAATAATGAACTGCTGGAAAGCAAATCCAGCCATACCGGATATGCGCACCGCAGCTTATGTGGTTGCAATAGATAAAGTTGGAGTTGCCTATTCCGAACTGGGTATTTTTCCGTAACAGTAACTTTAATTTTAAAAAAAGCTTTCCATTTGGAGGGCTTTTTTTATTGCGTATGCTGCTACCATTTTTGCAATAAATGAATACAGTTTTATTGGCCCGGCAATATTGCTGCTATGAGACTTTTGTTGCGTCGCACTCTTGTACTGTTTTAATACTGCGGAGCATAAAATACAAACGCAATGCAGTTGGAAACACTGCCTGGAAAAATAGACTTTACGCCTTAAGGTTTTTTGCGGTTAGTTTGGCTGCCTGCACCATGCCGAGTAATGGACAGAACCTTGAAGAGTGCGACGCAAATGGGTCTAATAGTAGCAATACAGTTTGGATCATAAAAAAAACACTGCATATTTTTTTGCAGTGTAAAGTTTAATTGAGAATCGCTCCAGTTTAAAAATTCCAGACAAATCCGAAATTAAACCCAAAAGCGCTGTAGCTTGATTTTGCGTTGCTGTTATAAACAGATTGAAATGTATCGGTGGTGCGATCAAGTGGCTTGTATTTTTCGCTTCTTGCAGGCAATGATGCATAAATAAAATTAAGCCCTATTTTAAATACGATTGGTGCGTCTTTTTTACCAAACTGTGCATCAATGGCCGCATTAACAGCAACGGTTGCCCGGGTTAAGTTTTTCTGTTTACCTCGGTAATTTTTATTATTTACAAAGTCGTAATTGTCGGCGTTTGCCCTAAGTTGGTTGAAAACATCATCAGCACCGGGGTTGGAATTTTGGTAGTTAATACTGTCAGCAGTTATAAAAACATTGGATATGGCATTTGCGTCAAAAAAATTATCGTAAATAACCGACCCATTTCCGGTCTGGTATATACCGCCAATACTGGCGTAAGCATTATAATCGGATGTGTTTTTAAAGAGCATCAGCGATGGGCCCGCTTTTAAGTTTATTGCATTATTAAAGTATTTTCCCCATTTATGCCTGTAGTTAAACATTAGCGGGAAATTGAAAATATTGTAGGTAATTTTCTCATTTAACGTGTCAATTTTAAGCTGCCTGCGGTAATCGGAACTGCCGTCGTTTGCCTTGAAGGTATAAACAATCTTTGACGATAACTGATAATCTGCCTTGAAAGCAGCATAGGAAATGCCAGCTGAAATGCCGAGTTGCTTTTTTGCTTTTCCAAAATAATAAGCATAACTAATGCCCAACGTTACACCTGTTACCTGCCCGGGATTTTTTAGGGTTCCTTTTTCAGATTGCAAAACATCTACCAGGTTATTGCCGGCGTTATCAACGTAACCTAACTCATTAAGTTCGGGCAAATTTATTTTTGCATTATTTAATTGTAGTCCTATAAAACCCTCCAGGCTGCTGTTTGTAATAAAATACTCTACCGGGCAGCCGTGATTTAAAGAAGTATCTGTTACGTAAACAAATTTACATTTATCGGTAGAATCGGGCATACCGTCAAGGTCTGAATCGAGAATGCCGTAAGCAGTAAAATCGCCGGCTATGTTTGAATTTTTGTCCACATTGTCCAGAATTACATCTCTGTCCTTATCATTATTATCGATGCTCAGTGGGTCAACTATAGGAGGTGCCGCGTCAGGATCATTTTTAATACCCGTTATTTTTATACTGTCCTCACTGAAATAAGCTACAGTAATAAGCAGCGTTTCTTTTATGGTAAAATGAAAAGTATCATTACCCGCTAAATCAAGTTTTCTGATAAAACGATCCCTGAGATTTTTTGAATCATCTTTTTCATCGTTCTTATAATAAGTTTCAAATGTTTTATTTGCCTTTTTATGCTCAATAACAGAATCTACATAGGCTGAGTTATTTTCAACTAAATACTTTCTTGGCTCGTCGAAACTAATTTTTCTCGTAACCTTAAATTTCATATTTCTGCTATCGGCACTGTCAGTCAATACGATAACTGCTGTGTCTTTAAATTTTATATTTTTAATTTTTAAGGCTACATCATGTGCGTAAATATCAAAAGGCAGTTCCTTTGAATCCAACACGTATTTTCCTGAGTCACTTTTTGAATCTTTTTTAAAAATCACGTTGAAGTTGTTTACCACAAAAGCAGTTACTGCAAACTTATCTTTAAATTGATTGTAGTCCCTTATATCCAACTGTTGAGTCCCGATGCCGAGTGTTGAATTTACTACAGAATCCACCATCTTTTTCGCTGATTGTCGCATTTGGGCCGTTGCAAAAACAGGAAATAAAATAATAAGCAATACGATTTTATATTTCATAACCAGGTGAGTTTAATGTTGAATTACAATTGGTGAAACCACTTTTTTCAAATCGCTGCTGTTTAATACAAGAAAATAAACACCGCCTTGTAAATGATAGGTATTAAAGTCTTCGTTTATTGCTGGAGTTATTTTTGTAAAATTTTTGCTGAATACAACCTGCCCCATGGAATTATAAATCTTCGCATCTATTTTTCCGTAGATGTTTCCACTTAAATCAATCTTGAACTTTCCATTTGTAGGATTGGGGAATACCAGCAGTTTTACAGAATCAACCGGCGGAACATATTGAATGCGGCCGTCAACAAAAGCACCATTGTAATACACCCTGCTAAAGCACCCATTTCCATTGTGCAGCAATATCCAATAGGCATAATGCATGGTATCCAGAATAGGCTCATTACCCGATGTCGTTATAAATCTTTTCTCCGGAATAAAAAACTGGTAAACCTGGTCAGGTATTTTTGTAGGCGGGCCATAGGCCGGATTTGGCCGACCTGATAAAATGGTATCATAACCCCACTGATATCCATCTGTTAAATCAAATGAATTATCGGGATATATCAGGAGATTCCCGGGTTGTTTAAAAAAAATCTTCTGCTCCACAAATCCTGTATTGTCCTGCTTTACTGGTTGGGAAGCTGTGTTAATGCATCCCCCAAGTTCAACCGTATTGGTAGCAGCAACAGTTATGTTCGCTTTACTAAAATCTTTAAATGAAATAACCGTATTTGGATCATTTTTATCTTTTATTATAATCTTATTATTATTAACATCTGACGTCCAGCTATAGCTAATACCGTCAACAGGATTAATAACATTGAAATTAATATTTTCCGATCCGGCGCATAAAGTTAAAGGCACATCATCCGTTGTATAATTAAGTGATGTAAAATGCGGGGGTTCCGGTTGGGGCAGAACAGTAACCACTTGATCAACGAAATCTCTGCTACAGGCTATATTACTGGTATAGGTTAATTTAATATCATAGAATACCTGGCCTTTATCATTCGATAAATTATTAACCAAAACGTCTCTTATAATATTATTAGCCGCAGGAACATTTTGGTTTTGATATCCCGAAATACTAGTTGAATTTGTATGCGAGGTCCAGGAATAACTTACATTTTCCAGAATATTTTGGTTTATTGTAATTTGGTTATCTGTACTACCGCTACAAACATAATTTGGTTTTATAGAAGCTAAAGTTGGTTTTGGATTAACAATAATATTAAAAGTACCAGGATCGCCTTTGCAGCTATTTGCCGTAGCATAAACACTTATTTCATTGGTAACAGGCGTAGTACCATTAATGGTTGCCCGGAAAGCGGGTATTGCACCGGTACCTCCCATATTAATTCCAATCGTTGTATTTCCTCCTAACCAATTAAATGTTGAACCCGGGGTACTGCTGGTGAATGCTATGATTGCGGTTTGTTCTTCTGTACATACATACTGATCAGGAACATCGTTCACCTTTGGTTTAGGGTTTACTGTTACAGTAAGATATTGAATATTTGAACACTGGTTTAAGTTATCGACCGTTAGTGTAAAAATGTAGGTAACAGCGACTGGAAAAGCTGTTTCATTGGTCAATGATTCAGTTATTTTATTTGTATTGTCTCCATTTGAGTCCTCGGCGATCCCAGTTACTTTAGCCCTTGACCAGCTCCATTGCTCAATGATGGAAGAACTTTCCCCTTTATAATCAAAGCTCGTACCGCTACAAATGGACGTATCAGCGTTGTTCGTTAATACCGGCGTAGGGTTAACCGTAACCGTTACATCATCGGTACTTTGACAGGCCTTATTGCTTTGCGACACCAAAGTGAAAAAATAGGTCACAGCGTGAGGTACTGAACCACTATTGTGAAGATTTTCACTTATTATGCTATCACTTCTTTGACTTTCGTTACCGCTGTTAATGCTATCTACCGCCGCCCTCTTCCAGCTAAAATCAATACCCGGCGTTGCACTCGTTGCATTGTACGTAAATAATGCATTATCGCATACACTAAACACTTTCGGGCTGTTTAATGTTGTTTTAGGCAAAACAGTTACCCGGTAGTATTGTGTATTTTTACAACCAGATGTATTATCTGTTAGGGTTATTGCATAAGATACCTCAACCGGAAAATCTGTGTTATTGGTAAGTGTTTGTTTTATATCGCCTCCTATGCCTGATGAAAGATCGCCTGAGGAAATTCCTTCTGCGGTATTTCTCACCCAGCTATAACTCACATCAAAGTTGCTGGTTGAAGTAAAATTTACATTGCCACTGTTACCAGTTCCGTTACAGACAGTGTCAGCTAGTGTTTCGTTGCTGTTGCTTAAAAGAGGAGTTGGTAAAACGCTAACCGTTACGAAATCATGAGAAACACACCCGGTTGGGGAGGTAAGTGTAAAATCATAAATAACAGTTTTTGTAAGCACGCCGGTATTGGTTAATATTTCATTAACCAGGTTAGTATTGCCATTACCGCCCGTACTGGCATTAATACTATCAATCGCAGCTCTTTTCCATTGAAACGTTAAACCGGGAGTTTTGCTGGTTCCAGTATAAACGAATGGAAGGTTATTACAGGTGTTTAGATTTTTCTCACTACTTAATTTAAGATCAGGATACACGGTTACCGTATAATATTGTGTGTTGGGGCAGCCGTTTGGTCCGGTTAAAGTAATTGCGTATTTAACATCAACTGGAGGACCTGAAATTGTGTTGGTTAGTTGCTCATTTATTACAATTGAGTTGGTACCTTCTATAGGTTTAATTTGATCAGGGATAATTCCGTCAATATGCTCTCTTTTTCCCACATATGAAGTTCCGACAGTTTCACTTGAACCAGTAAAATTTACACTTTGTCCAAAGCAGATATTGTCATGTAGGTTGGTATTTGATAATACAGGTGTTGGTTTTACAACAACGGTAACATTATCGGTACCAGGCGAACATCCATTTGCGTAGGAACTAAACTTATAAGTAACGGTAATATTTGATGGAGTTGAATTGTGCAGAATTTCGCTGATAAGGCCATTATTGCTCTTTCCTGCTAAACCATCATTTATTCCAGGAACAGCATCACGTTGCCATTTGAATGTTGTACCCGGCGTTAGGCTTGTTGCCGCAAATGAGTAAGTGGTACCATCACAAATTTCAACATTGGGTGTTAGTCTTAAATGAGGCGTAGGAAATACAGTAACTGTGTAATCCTGAGAATCCACACAGGAGAGACTCGAATTCGTTAGGGTTACATGATAGATTACATCCACAGGAATTGCGGAAATATTGTCAAGTTGATCGCTTATAAATTTCCCATCTCCAGTTCTGGGCATATTTTGAATATCTGGATTATCAACCCCTTCCCAGTGATAAGTAGTACCATCGGATATGTTTGATTGCAAAGTGAAGTTAAAAGGCGTGTTATCACAAACAGATTCAAGCGTTTTTAAAAGAACAGGTCCTGAATTAATCGAAATTTTTTGAGTGGCGGGCTGCAGGTTATTGCAGCCGTTACCATCTGTAACGGAAACCAAATTATAACTCAGGTCAGCAATAACATCGGTGGGCACAGAAACATCCACGGAATTCAATAACGCCGTTGTTGTAATACTTTGCAATGGCCCTCCATTTACATTATAAAAAAAAGAGTAGGGTGTAATTGTATTAAGACCTGTAAAAGTCATTTTTGGCTGTGGTGCGTATTGGCATACTACACTTTGGCCACTGATTGTTGCCGACGGCAATGGATTAACCTTGATTGCACCTGAGATATCAGTTGTTACAGAGAGAAAAGAACAGACACCACTACTAACTACACAATAATAAAAAAGAATGCCGGCAGCATTTGTTAATGGCGTATAAAAAGAGCTGGTTGCTCCTGGTAATAGCGTTCCCCCGTTATTGTCAGCAACCTTATTGCTATACCACTGGTATTTTAAATCGAAACCAGTTGCGGAAATAGACAAAGCTGCTGCCGGACTGTTTAAGCAAATGGTTTGTGCACCCACAGACTGGCTTGTTATAACAGGTGGTTCATTAACGGTTACTGCGCCGGAAATAACAGTTTTAACCGGAGGAAAACAAGTGCCGCTTACCTCACAATAATAATAAAGCGTGCCCGGTTCCGTTGTTAATGGCGTGTAAGATGAGCTTGTTGCTCCTTCTAAAAATGTTCCGCCAACATTGCTGGATTTTGTATTGCTGAACCATTGGTATTTTGGTGATGTACCGGTAGCAGTAACTGTAAAAGGTTTTGGGCTTTCATTTAAACAAAGGGTTTGAGCATTTGTGGATTGGCTGGTTATCTTAGGCAATTCATTTACAATAACAGAAGATTCGGGCGAAGTTGCCTTACAACCATTGGCAGCGGTACCTGTAACAGTATATGTTGTTGTTGAAACAGGACTTACCGTAATTCTGTCACCTGTTGGGCCCGTACTCCAAACATAAGTACTTGCCCCAAAAGCTACTAACGTAGCGCTTTCTCCACTGCATATTGTTTCAGGGAAAGCAGTAATACCTACTACGGGAACAGTAACATCCTTTGTTATTTTAATAATCGCTGTGTCTTTGCATCCCGCACCTCCGGTAGATGTAATGATAACGGTATCAACTCCAGCCTTATTTACACTAATTGATTGGGTGGTTTGACCCGTTGTCCATTTATAGGTGATGGTTCCTTTCCCGTTGGTATTGGCGTATAGCGTTACAGAAGTTATATTACAATTAAGCTCTGTACCCTTGTCGGTTGTAATGCTAACAGTACACTGCCCCATTAATTTACTGTTTGCCAGCAGGCAAGCAGATATGATAATTAGTTGGTATAACTTTCTCATAAGTTAATAGTATTTGCAAGTAATGAAAATGCAGGGCTTTTCTCTATATTTTTCTTCCGGGATGATGTTTCGCAAATTATTTTTATAAATATTTAAAATTTCTTTTGTAAAGGGGTTCCATGAATATTCAATCGACTTGTCATTTTTCGACTTGGTTTGCAGGATAACTTTACCGGAGTCTACGTCAAACCTGGCATTGCTAATTTCTGCTATATCCGGGTTTGGTGGTAGAAAGTTGCCGGAAAACTTATTACCCGGGTTTAGGAAATTGCTATCTATTTTATAAACTGCGGCTTTTCTATCAATTGCTGTTGCCAGCAAAAAACTGACTGTATCATGTTGAAATAACCGCAAGGCGGTTATTTTTGAACCCAATGCATTTTCATTATCATATACAGGCTGATATTTTCTTTGTCCGGCATCGCTGTATTTTACAAATCCAATATCGCCGCTGATGGTACCAAAGTAAATTACCTGGTTAGCACTGTCAAAATCGAGCGCTGTAACCCTGGTTCCCATGGCTATCGTATCCCTTATCGTTGTAGTTGTTCCATTTTGGTTACAAACAATAATATAGTTATCATCTGTGGCATATAGCTTTAGATCAAAACTCTTTGCCATTGCAACCGGGGTAAATTTTTTGCCATTTGCAAGTGTAACTGGCTCCATTTCACTGCTCCTGAAAGAATATTTTTCTGTATCTACTTTCTTAAAGACGCTATCTTCTAATCCGTAACTTCTAAAACAGTAATAGATTTTTTCATACAGGTCATTATCATAATAGAGCCCTTCAATTAGATTGTCATATTCCCTGCTATTAATAGAGTCCTTCTTAGCGTAATTCATCAATTTCATTATTTCCCCAAGGCTGTCAAGGTGTTCGCAATAGGCAACTAACTTTATATCAAATGAATCCGTTTTAATTTTATCCAGGTCTTTTGGCCCGTCGCGAATTAAGCGGGTATACTTATAGGGAGCATTTGATAACGTTATTTGATAGATTGAGTCTTTGGCCTGTTGAATTTCTTTATTTTTCTTATCTAAACTATTGGCTAAGTTTTGTGCTTTCACCCTTTGGCTATCCGCCTCTTTTTTTAAATCGTCAACTTTCTTGTAAACTTTTTTTATGTTTTGTTTTACCGTATCCTTTTTAAGAGGATCAAATGCCTGTGCAGCTAAGTATATATCAATGGCTTCCCCATATCGCTTTTGCCCATACAGCGTATCTCCTTTTCTAATAGCTTCCCTATAATTTGTTTGCCCATTAGAAACAATTATAAGTAATGAAAAAATTAGCAGTAGAAAAATTTGTTTCATGGACTTTTGATGTATTGTTTTAATATCTGTACGCAACTTAGTTTATTAATAAGGTTATGATTTTATAAACACTTTTTCACTATGCTGAATGTGGTTTAAAATGTACAAGAGTGCGACGCAAGAAAAGATTAATAGTAGTAATCAAGTTTGGTTCAAAAAAATTATCTTATAAAACATTTTTGCCCGCATAAATAAAATACCTTTTTTTGAGCCAGATATTTTTTCTGCTATTTAGCCCGGTTGCGTCGCACACTTGTACTCTAGCAAATAATTGGACAAAGTGCAGCAACATTAAGGTATCGCACAACCATTATAACCAAATTGTATAAAGCCATTATTTTTTTCCTTTTAATTGTGATGCCTTACCCAATGAATCAGAAATGTATTGAATTGATTCAATATTCGGTTTTATCCAACGCATTGCTGGTATCGTATCGCAGTAAATTTCATATATATCTTTCATATTATTCAATATCTCCACAGGCCTGCCACCTACTGCCAAAATAGTATTCGCCCTTGCAGCCAGTTCGTTAAATTGAATACTGTCTTTTGCAGCCTGTGCTTTTTGAAAATCTATAAGTCTATTTGTTGCTTGTATATTTGCGCTATCTGCTTTGTTCGTAGCTAGTTTTGCTTTTGCCTCTTCCCTATTTGCTCTAATTGCTAAGATGAGCATTATGGAAGCACCGACAAACAGGGCGACTAATATAAAAATATACCTATTTCTGTTTTTATTTTTTTGTCTGCGTACTGCCCTTTGGCTTTCCTTATAAATTTTATCTTCCTCAGGTTTTAATGTTAGTCTTTCCCAATAAGGCGCTATCACATTTAATTCCTTTTCATTAAAAGGTTCTCTGTCTTCCTCTTTCAACATTAACTTGTAATCAAACATTCTGTGTATTTCCACCAACGCTATCTCTTCATCAGTTCTTTTTTCAGCTATGCATTTTGCAAGTGAGTCATGTGCAAGTTCATATCGGCCTGTATTTTCTGACTTATTTAAAATTCTTGCAGTAACAAACTCATCAATACATTTCCTTACAAGTACTTCATCTAAATTGCCTAGTTCATCTTTGCCGAGAAGTTCGTTTATGAGAAGAGGTTCCTTTGTACCTTTTAATGTAGAAAAAGGCAAAAGAATTTTCCATAATATTTCGGGTAAAATTAGCTTACTGTTCGCACTTACATTCTGGCTAATAATCTTCACCTGCCTTTCAAGAAAATCACGAAGTACGTCGTCAATATCCCCCATTTTATCGACCGCCTCAAGTGTAATCGTAGCTTCCTTCTCTTTTTTTTCATCGCCAGTTATTTCCATGTATAATTTATCCATAAAAACTTGGAAATAAGGCAGCTGAATATTTTCATTTTTCTTTTTCCCTTTCAGCTTGTTGATGATTTTTTCAGAAATTTCCAGTAAGTGCTCACTTTCTATGTGAACATTTGAGTCTACATAGTCATTTATATCTTGCAGAACTTTCGATATTTTATCATCGCTCATAAGCTCCACTCTTAGCTTTTTCCTAAAAAGCTGGGGGACGTCTTTTTCAAACTTGTTCAAATAACCAAGATATTCTTCCCGTATAGAAAAGATAAGCTTGACCGGTTGCTTGCACAATAAAATCTCCTTAACTGATTTTATTAATTCTTTTTCCTCTTCCGGGTCTTTGCTAAGTATATAAAGCTCCTCAAACTGATCAAAGATTAAATAAATTGGCTTAAAATGATTAAGATTTACGTTTCGGATCAACCGGGCAGTCTCAGGCAGTTTGCCATCATCAATAAAAGTATCATCATCATCTTTAATATCAACTTTCCCAGCAAAGTCTATTAACGTTTTTTTAAGTGATTCATTAATATTATTTCCTCTTCTTATAATCAAAGGCAACCAGTTGTAAGATTTAAACCTACCTGCCAAACCGCATTGTATTAAACTTGTTTTTCCTGTTCCGGATGCGCCATAAACCAATAAAATCGAATTCTGAAATATCATTTCATATAAATCATCAATCTCATTAATTCTGCCAAAAAAAATATCAGTATCATCTTTTTCATAAGCGTCTAAGAATTTGAATGGATACTTTTTCATGTATTAAAATTGTTATTAAGACTGTTTAATTTACCGTTTCTGACACCATCATTAAAAACTATTAATCCGGTAAAAAAGATTGTTTTGCTTCTTCAAATGTTGTATAAACTTCATACATCTTCATTAACTGATATTTTTTCCCGTTATCTTCCTTAAAATCAGTGATTTCTCTTTCTACAGTGCTATTTATTTGTTTTAAATCATTTTGAATACTTATAAGTTCTTTATTAAATTCAATTTTGACGTCCCCTGAATTATCTTTAGGAGACGTTTTATCAGTATCATAATAAGTAAGCGCTTTATCATTTTCATCATAACTGGCGTAAAAACAGATTTTAACCTCTTTCTGGTCTTTAAGTGCATTCATGTCAATTATAAAAGGAAAAAGATTTATCCCGTTTTCATATTTGTCTTTAAACAATACAACCGAGTCGTTATTTATTGGGCTGTCCTGCAACTTATATATCGGTGATTTATTGACTCCTAAAGTGTTATACGCATGTACGTATTGTGCTGGATTATTACGTAGTGCTTCATAACCAATATTTTTTATTGAAATCATTTTATATTTAGCCATGAATGCGAGTGAGACTAGGAAAGAAGTCAACTGCTTTTCAATTTCCTCAACTTCAGGCATAGTTTGGTCTTTTACATATTGAGTCCTGTAATCATCCAATTTTTTGCAGGTACTCATAAATGTGCTATCGCCTGAAAAATTGCCAAATAAACTTATCGATTCTGGAATTGGATTATTAAACTTTGGCTCCTGAAATAAAATCAAAAGGCTTTTTAGAAGGTCAGCATAAAGAGAAATATTTTGTTCTATACCTGCATAGAAAATTTTATTTAAGTATTTAAGTAATTCTGGGCTAAGCGGCTGTTTTAAATCTTTCTGCTGATCCCAAAGACTTGATATGTAGGTATAGCATAAAAGCTGAAGCATTCTTTTTGTTGTTAGCAACGTCACGTCAAAATAATCCTTTTGATTTCCACTACCGCATACATTAAAAATAAAATCTCCCATTATTGAGGCAAAGGATTCATTAATTATTGTTTTTGCCTTTGGTAAATAATTGTCCTCCTGATTTTGCCAGGTATCTTTATCCGAATCATCAACTGTACTGTCTAAAAATCTCTCTGCCCTGGTATTATATTCCTTCAAGGCCTCCATTAAGCTGCGGCAAAGAAAATAATTGGTAGGTTTTTTATTTGGGTTCCGAGCAATAGGATTAATGTAAGTAGTGTGGGTAATCGTGACTGTATTATTTTCTCCTTGTACTACCGTATTGTTATCACCCAATACATTGGCATTATTTATATTGTTGATATAATTGGTAACCGCTTCTCTGGTATCTTTTATCAAATCTCCCTGAAGTTTCTCAAAACCTTTGTCCTGTAGAAAATCCAATTGTTGAAGGAACTTTAATTTCAGGTTATCGGTGCTCGTATATTTTGTAACAAAATGTCCAAGCCCCGCCAAACGTTCTTTGAACTTTACCAAATCTTGCCGGCTCTGTAATTCAACAGCGTCTTCAACTTGCACATCATTGGTAACAGATGCCTGAGTCTCGGCACCCTCAGGTTCTTTAAAATAGGTGTAAATTAAAGGAGCCCCTTTTTTACTGAATTGTTTAAGGGCAGTATCAAATTCTTGCTGGGTGTACTTTCCTGCTTTGGTATAAAACAGACATATTACGAGATCACATGTTTTCAATGCTTCATTATAATCATCCTGCTTGCTGGTTTTGGAAACCGAGTCTGGAAAACATTCCCATTGTACAAGTTCCAGGTAAACGCCTTTATAATGGAGCTTGTCGTTTTCCTCGCTTAGTAATTCCCGAAATGCCTTTCGATCCTTTTCCAATTCAGCAGATGAAGCAATAAATATTTTCACGGTACCCATAGCAGTATAGTAAGTGAAATTAAAGATAATAAAATTTTTGAGGTTATAACTAATAGTAACATTTACTGCATGTAATTCTGTTGCATATAATTCATTGTTGCATACTGTTTTACAGATTACAGCAAAACCGGGGAACTACGAATAACAAGCGCTCCTGCACAATTTTAATTCGGTGAATTTTGCTGATTTTGCAGCGGCATAATACATCGTTTTTTTTTGAACCAGGCCATTTATTTCATGGCATCGTTTGTTGCGTCGCACTCTTGTACAGTTGGGTTATTAATGATCCGAAAATACAAACCGAGAGGCCGGAGAGCCGCAGAGATATCTAAAGTTTCTTATCTGCATCTTATCAGCTCCCTGGTTTACCCTGCAGCATATGGTTATTAAGTACAAGAGTGCGACGCAACAAAAGCTGCATCTATATTCTTCTGCCGGGTACCAAAAAATATTATAAAATAACAGCGTGCAGCTATTTTCAAATAATTAAATCATTCAACGTAAATTGTAAACAAATTTTAAACCTTTTGCTGTTTAAAAAAGCTAAGCAACATTTTATAAAAGCAAACACCCGGTATGGATGAAAACAACTTTGGTATTACAGGCTTAACTGCTGAAGAGGTAATAATTGCAAGACAGCGTTTTGGAAAAAATATGCTGGACTTTAAAAAAGAAAGCGGGCTGTTTTATGCCCTGAAAAAGTTGTTTTCCGAACCAATGGTTATTTTGCTGCTGGCAGCCTGTGCCATTTATTTTTTGAGCGGCGATATGGGTAATGGTATTTTTCTCGCTTCTGCCATAATACTGGAAGTGGTAATGTCTTTATACCAGGATTCGCGTAGCCGCAATGCGCTGGAAAAATTAAAGAATTTTACGCAGCCAAAATGCAAGGTTGTACGCAATGGAAAAGTTGAAGAAATAATAAGTGAAGAGCTGGTAGTTGGCGACAGTCTTATGGCCGAAGAAGGCACATCGGTTGCCGCAGATGCGCTCATTGTACGCTCCAACGATTTCTCGGTTAATGAATCGATTCTTACCGGTGAATCTTTCCCGGTTTTTAAAGACGCATCAAAAGAAGATAATTTAATTTTCAGGGGTACAACGGTGGCGAGCGGACTGGCTATTGCAACCATTACGGCTATTGGTAACGAGACCAGGCTGGGTAAAATTGGTAAAAGCCTGGAAAGTATTGACGAAGAAAAAACGCCACTGGAATTACAGATACAGAATTTTGTAAAGAAAATGGCGATTGGCGGCGCCTTTGTGTTTATAGTGGTTTGGGCAATAAATTATTTGCATTCGCACGAAGTAATGGACAGTTTGCTTAAATCGCTTACGCTTGCCATGAGTATTTTACCCGAAGAAATTCCCGTTGCATTTGCAACATTTATGGCATTGGGCGCATGGCGTTTAATGAAGATGGGCATTGTGGTAAAGCAGATGAAAACGGTGGAAACACTGGGCAGCGCAACAGTTATATGCACCGATAAAACCGGCACCCTTACCGAAAACAATATGAGCCTGGCAAAAATATTTTTGCTGTCTAGCCAAAAAATATTGAATGCGGACGAAGAATTAAATGACGAAGAAAAATCGCTTATCAGGCTGGCGATGTTTGCGAGCGAGCCCATACCCTTTGACCCGATGGAAATTGCGTTGCACAACGCATACAGCAGCATGGCAGCCAACGATGAAAGGGTCGATTTTAAAATGGTGCATGAATACCCGTTAGGTGGCAAACCTCCTATGATGACGCATGTGTTTGGCAATGGTGCCGGAACAAGAATTATTGCTGCAAAAGGAGCTCCTGAAGCATTAATGCAGGTATCTGGTTTATCAGAAACTGAAAAGCAGCAGATATTATCGGCAATTGAAATCCTTGCAAAAGAAGGCTACCGGGTACTGGCAGCCGGCGAGGCAACGTTTGTTGGTAATCAATATCCCAAAACACAACAGGAGTTTCAATTTTCTTTTAAGGGAATACTTGCCTTTTACGACCCGCCCAAAAAAAATATACCATCTGTGCTCGAAGCTTTTTATGCGGCCGGCATCACAGTAAAAATTGTTACCGGCGATAATGCGGCCACTACTTCATCCATAGCAAAGCAGGTTGGCTTTAAAGGTTACGACAAAAACATTACGGGTGACGAGCTGATGCTGTTAAACGATGCTGAACTGCAAAAGAGCGTAACAGAAATGCAAACTTTTACGAGGATGTTTCCCGAAGCAAAGCTTAAAATAATCAATGCCTTAAAAGCCAACAACGAAATTGTTGCCATGACTGGCGATGGTGTAAACGATGGCCCTGCATTAAAAGCAGCACATATTGGAATTGCGATGGGTAAAAAAGGAACCGAGATTGCCAAAGAAGCGGCATCGTTGATTTTGCTTGAAGACGATCTGTCAAAAATGGTAGATGCAGTTGCCATGGGCCGAAAGATTTATGCCAATCTTAAAAAGGGCATTCAGTACATTATATCCATTCACATTCCCATTATTTTTACCGTTTTTATTCCATTGGCTTTAGGCTGGGTATATCCCAATATTTTCTCCCCGGTGCACATTATTTTTTTAGAACTTATCATGGGGCCTACCTGCTCCATCATTTACGAGAATGAGCCAATGGAAGCCAACACCATGCTTCAAAAGCCAAGACCATTTACCACTACATTTTTTAACTGGAAAGAGTTAACTACAAGTATTATACAGGGCATTGTTATTACTGCCGGAACATTAGCTGCCTACCAATATGCAGTTTACAATGGCCAGGACGAAACAATTACCCGAACCATGGTTTTTACAACCCTTGTTGTTGCAAATATTTTTCTAACGCTGGTTAACCGTTCATTTTATTATTCTATGCTCACCACTTTAAAGTATAAGAATAATCTGGTTTTGCTCATCATCATTATTACCTTATCCATTTTAGGGCTGCTGCTTTTTGTAGAACCATTGACAAATTTTTTCGGGTTCGAACCGCTGTCCATCTTGCAATTGTCTGTATCGGCAGCAATAGGTTTTGTTTCCGTAATCTGGTTCGAAATTTGGAAACTTCTAAAGCGAATGAAGAAAAAATTATAGGTTCAGCCTAACAGCTTTCACAACAGGTAAATACTCTTCCTTATTGCGTAATATTTTGGTACCCGGCTGCAGTAGTGTTATCAGGCATTGTTGCGTCGCACTCTTGTGCGTTCGGTACATAAGTCAGCATTGTGCAGTCACCGCTAATATTGCACAAAACCATCCTGCGCAGCGTATAATCTCATTAGGGGTTATTCAATGCGCCCTTCGTAACAGGCTGCATGTTGCCAGGTTATATTGGTTTGATTTACTTAAAGCAGCAAGTGCTTTTGGTATGGCAATGGCAGTCAACCTGAAGCCCAAATAGCCACGCAAGCTTCCGGGCAAATTCATATCTTTTATTGCCCGTGTTGCTTTAGCTGTTTAGGGCAAAATATCTGCATAAACCAATCGGCATTAATGCGGGCTATCAGCATCTCATCATGAATAATGTTTAGGTACCTGCAAGGCAATACATTCGATCAAATCAAACCATGGCTTGCAGCATTTACCGATAATACCGTTCTTTGCGGGCGAAATAGATTTAGGTAACTGTTCAAAAAGCAAAGCAATATTTTGCTGCCCTAAATCTGAATGCAGCAATGCTTGATGTGGTAACAATTCCCCTGGGAAATCGTAAGTAATTGGCCTGAACACTTTACTTATTTTTTATGCCATTGTCGGGCTTTTTATACCACTCCTTTTTCACCAACCTAAAAGCAGTATGCAATTAAATATTTCCAATAATATCCAGAATAAAAGGTTAGAAAAAAATATATTGTTAGAAACCTGCAGGCATTAATAAAATAAGGCTTTGCCTGCAGCTTGCCCCGCCAAGGCCTTGCTCGCACATTTGTATATTGTAATTATAATTGAGCTTTCAACAGTCGGGTAAACTATTCCCTAATCACCACTACGCTGCCATTCTTCCATCGTATAATAGAAGAAGGCGCCGCCTTACTATCATCATCCTGCCGGTATTTTACAACATAGTCAACACCGTAAATAATCGCATCATTGATCTCTTTAAATAACGCTGGCGAAGGGTTGCCACTGATGTTTGCAGAAGTACTAACAATTGGTTTTCTAAAACGTTTTATAAGATGTCTGCAAAATTCATCGCTGCAAATTCTTATGGCAGCCGAACCGTCATCTGCCAGCACATTTTCTGCAAGCCCCAACGCTTGCTCATAAATAACGGTTGTAGGTTTAGCCGTTTGCTTAAGATAATCAAATACTGCCAGGTCTGGCCCAGCCACATGCTGCAGCACATCGCGTTCGGCAGCAACGAGCACTACAAAACTTTTTATCGCAGGCCTTTGCTTTAATGCAATTATTTTTTCAACAGCTAATTCATTTGTCGCATCGCAGCCAATACCCCAAACCGTATCAGTAGGATAAAGTATAATACCGCCATCTTTTAAAACGCTTAAACAGTTTTCTATTTCTTTTTCAAAATTCATAGTTATCAAAATTAAAAGTTCTTAACAATGGAGATGATTTATGCGATACTTTGATACACACTGATCACTGCTTCTGCACCTTTCTCTGCTGTAAATTATTACGCTTGCAAATATCAGCGGATTTTCCTTTTATGTGCAGATATATTGATCTGCAAATGTGCAGATTAAAATACAAATACAAGTGAGGAATAGGCGGATGTGCTTATGTAAAAGCAAATACAGACAGGATGCTGTTCACGGCTGTTTGAAAGTTGCCAAATGATATACTGTAAAAGTGTGCGACGCAAGGATGCGGCTATGAAATACGAAAGCCTGGCTCAAAATAAATTGTATTCATTATCCGCTACCTGCATATTGGGTCATAAGTACATTAGATTATCCGTACATTCTCATATTCTTTATGTTTGCAAAAAAAATAATAATGGAACTGCAGAAACTTATTTCGGAGGCTTGGGGAGAAAGAGAACTTTTGAAAAGTATTGTGTACAGCGATGCGGTGAGGGCGGTAATTGAAGACGTGGATAAAGGCAGGCTGAGAACAGCATCTCTAACCCAAGATGGCTGGGTGGTAAACGAATGGGTAAAGCAGGCGATACTGATGTATTTTAGCATACAGCAAATGCAGACATGGACGCTTGCCCCGTTTGAGTTTTACGATAAGATGCCGCTGAAAAGTAACTATAAAGAACTGGGTGTTCGCGCAGTGCCCCATGCAGTTGCACGTTACGGCGCATATATTGCGAAAAACGTGGTATTGATGCCAAGCTATGTAAATATTGGCGCCTATGTAGATGAAGGCTCTATGGTTGATACATGGGCAACGGTGGGCAGTTGCGCACAGATTGGCAAAGGCGTACACCTGAGTGGTGGCGTTGGTATTGGTGGTGTGCTTGAACCTTTACAGGCTTCACCCGTAATAATAGAAGACGGATGTTTTATTGGCAGCCGATGCATTGTAGTGGAGGGTGTAAGAGTGGAAAAAGAGGCTGTGCTAGGCGCCAATGTGGTTCTTACGCAATCAACAAAAATTATAGACGTAAGCGGTGCGGCTCCTGTTGAATACCGGGGATATGTTCCCTCGCGAAGTGTAGTAATACCGGGCACCTACAACAAGGATTTTCCTGCGGGTTCGTTTGGTGTAAGCTGCGCTTTAATCATTGGTAAACGCAAGCCCAGTACGGATTTAAAAACAAGTTTGAATGATGCACTCCGCGATTTTAATGTGAGTGTGTAGCAGCCAATCCAAAACTTCCGTCTCAGGCGGAGCGGCTTAAAAAGCAGCAGTGATTAAAAAAAATAACTCATTGACAAAAGAAAATAATAAGAGTGTTATTCCGCTGGCGGGTTTCATCATTACTTTTCTTGGGGCCATCTTATTTTCTACCAAAGCCATCATTGTAAAAAAAGCATTCGCCGATCTTGCAGTACCTGCCTTAACACTGCTTTCGCTGCGCATGCTTTTTTCTTTTCCGTTTTATATTGCGGCTGCGGCTTTCAACAGCAACAAAAAAACAAATACCGCATTTACAAAAAAGGATTGGTTTTATGTATGCATAACCGGCATGCTTGGATATTATGTAAGCAGCCTGCTCGATTTTATGGGTCTGCAATACGTGTCTGCCGGCATGGAAAGACTAATACTGTTTCTCTACCCTACTTTCGCCGTACTGATTAACGCCTACTTGTTTAAACAAAGAATTACGCGGAGCCAGAAAATAGCACTGGCCCTGGCTTATGCCGGTATTGGTATTGCCTATTTTGGCGAGTTAAAAATAGATACCTCGAACCCCAATTTTATGTGGGGTAGTTTGCTCATATTTATTTGTGCGGTTACTTATTCCCTTTACCTGGTAGGCAGCGGAAGGCTGATACCAAAAATTGGAGCTTCTAAATTCACCGCTTATGCAATGCTCGCTGCAACATTTGGGGTACTGGGGCATTTTTTTATTACATCCGATTACAGAGACGTGCAATGGAGTACAGCCCTTGCAGGCTATGGCTTATTACTTGCAATTGTAGCTACAGTAATACCGTCTTTCCTCCTGTCTTATGGCATGAAAAAAATTGGTTCGAACAATACGGCAATTATGACGAGCATTGGCCCGGTATCAACTATTCTGCAGGCGCATTGGGTACTTGGCGAAAAAATATTTGCCGAACAGATTATCGGTACAATGCTCGTTGTAGCCGGTATTATTATTATTGGCTGGAGAAGAAGTTCAGCCGGTTTGCCGGCAGAATAATTTTTTAGAAAGCAGGTAAAATTTATTCACCGACAAATTTCCACTATTCACCTTCAATTTACCATTTATCGCCGAATGCTGTTTTTATGCGTGGCACTGCTGCTATAGTTTTGGTTTATCAAAATAATAAAAAAAAATTATGGAACAGGACGAAATTACACCGGTAAATAAATTTAAAGGCGGTAATAACCGCCTACTAACAGGCCTTTTTCTCATAATAGCAGGCGCTTTACTTTTCGCAAATAAAATGGGGGTGGTAATGCCTTCATGGCTTTTTACATGGCCAATGATATTGATTGGCATTGGTCTTTTAAAAGGCTTGCAAAGCGGTTTCCGAGATAATTCCTGGATCATTCTTCTATTAGTGGGCGGCCTGTTTTTGTGGGACGATATTGTTACTGATATTAATCTGCGCAATTACATTATGCCTATCATCATTATCTCCGTGGGAGTGCTGTTCATTGTAAGACCAAAAAAAAACTGGCAACGGAGAAGTGACTGGAGGCAGGGCGGCCGTGAAGAATGGAAAAACTCCTGGAGCAATGTTGCCGGAACCTATAGCTCTGCAGACGAAGGAGAATACGTTCAGGTAAACTCCGTTTTTGGCGGCGCCAACAAAATTATCTTATCAAAGAATTTTAGAGGAGGTGAGATCAATTGCTTTATGGGCGGCGCCGAGATAGACCTTACCCAAGCCGATATTCAGGGTGTTGTAGTACTGGAGTCAAACGTTGTATTTGGCGGTTTAAAAATAACCATCCCTCCGCATTGGGATATTAAAACAGAAGTTACCACCGTGTTTGGCGGCATAGAAGATAAACGACCCGTAATAGCCACCAAAATAGACACGAGCAAAGTGTTGATTTTAAAAGGCAATACCGTGTTTGGTGGAATTGAAATAAGAAGTTATTGATGTTATTTTTTAAACAGCCATTATTAGCCAGGCATTGGTAATACTGTTGAGCACCTGTTGCGTCGCACTCTTGTACTTTCAGAAACAAATGGCAGCAAGGCAAAGAGGCAATGAGGCAATGAGCAATAGGCAAAGAGTAATTCATTGTTCATTTTTCACTGTTCAAAGTTCATTGTTCCATAAAGTTTAAACCGTACAAGAGTGCGACGCAACGGATGCTTCATTCATATACTTAAGCCGGGCTCAAAAAAAAATTCATTGTTCGCTTTGCATTTTACATGTTCACTATTCATTGTTCATTTTTTATTCGCCAATATCAATTATTCTGTTATGACAAACTGGTATCTTGTAAAAATGGTGTTTCGTATTATTTGCGGCGATGGCAACCATACCGCACAGTTTGATGAGCAGTTGCGCCTGGTGCGTGCAGAGGATGAACTGCATGCATTTCAAAAAGCAAGATCGCTTGGTGAAAGGGAGCAGGATCATTTTTTAAATGCATCCGCTAAACCGGTGCAGTGGAAATTTATTGATGTTTGTGAAGTACATAAATTGGATAACCTGATTGATGGTGCTGAAATGTATTCAAAGATTTGTGAGCAAGACAGTGCAGATATTTATATTCGTGCAACATATTTAAAAGCAAAGCATTTATTTGAGACCAGCGTTTGCGAATGTATTAAGCTAAACTAATTTCACTTGAATAATACTTCATCACTAAAACAACTGCAGATCATCAATGCCATTTGGTGGTCGATAATTAGTATTATTCATTCGTTCGCGTTATCTGCTTTTGATTTAACAATAACACAAATATTTTTAGACAGCTTCATCTGCAATTTTCTGCTCGCCTCAGGCTGCGTACTCATTTTTAATAATATGCGCTTTTATTTGCCAAGACAGGAAAAATATTATTACGTTCTGGTTATAAGCCTTGCTGTTAGCGGAGTGTGGCTTTTTGCTTCCAATATTTTTTTGAAATATATTTTTAAAACAGATGCTCGTTACCTGGAAGTTTTAGGTAACTCTTTGTACATACGTTTTGGTGTTTCATTTTTAATGGTAAGCTGTATGTCTATGATTAGTTTACTATGGTACACACAGCAGGAGCAGCAGGAAACCAGCAAGCGCAAAGCCGATGCAGAAAGGCTTACCAAAGAAGCTGAGTTATTTAAGTTGAGGCAACAGTTGCAACCGCATTTTTTATTCAACAGCTTAAATTCCATCAGTGCGTTAACGGGTAGTCAGCCGGAGAAAGCAAGGCATATGATTCAGCAGCTTTCCGATTTTCTCCGCGGCACTTTGCGCCGCGATAACCAGCAATGGAGCAGCCTTAAAGAAGAGCTTGACTACCTGCAATTATATCTTGATATTGAGAAGGTGCGTTTTGGTTACAGGCTACAAACAAATATTGAATGCACAGAGCAAGCGTTGCAAATGAGATTACCTTCTTTGCTTTTGCAACCCGTTGTAGAAAATGCAATTAAGTTTGGTTTATACGATACAGTTGGCGAGGTATTAATTGCCATCAAATCAACAGATAAAAATGAGCAACTTGAAATTACTGTAACCAACCCGTTTGACGAAGAAACCGCACAACCTTTGCAAGGCACAGGGTTTGGACTGGCATCTATTAAAAGAAGATTATTTCTTTTGTTTGCAAGGCACGATCTGTTGCAAACATCAGCCATTGAAAATAAATTTATTACAACAATCGTAATACCGCAGCTATATGAAGGCGATCATAATTGACGATGAACCACTGGCAAGAAGTATTGTAAAAGAGTATCTTTTGCATCATCCTGATATTGAATTGGTGCAGGAATGCAATGATGGTTTTGAAGGCGTGAAAGCAATTAACCAGCACCAGCCCGATCTTATTTTTTTGGATATTCAAATGCCAAAGATTAATGGTTTTGAAATGCTCGAACTAATAGATAATCCCCCCGCTGTAATTTTTACCACAGCCTTTGAAGAGTACGCCATTAAAGCGTTTGAGACATTCGCTGTTGATTATTTATTAAAACCCTTTAGCAAGGAACGTTTTGATAAAGCATTACATAAGCTATTATCGCAACAAAAAAATAATGGTGAAAAAACAAAAGAAATTGTTGAAGCATCTGCACAGTCGCCGGCACAAAGTAACCGCGTGGTGGTAAAAGATGGTGGTAAAATAAAAATTATTCCTGTACCACAGATTCAATATCTTGAAGCTGCAGATGATTATGTAAAAATCATCACGAATGATGGTATATTTCTTAAGAAGAAAACCATGCAGTTTTTCGAAGACAGCCTGCTGCAATTTCATTTTGCAAGGGTGCACCGTTCTTACATTATTAATACGCAGCTCATCACCCGCATCGATGCTCATGAAAAAGACAACCACCTTGTTTTATTAAGCACCGGTGTAAGAATCCCCGTAAGCAAAACGGGCTTCGCCAAGTTAAAAGAGATATTGGGTTTGTAGCAAGGATGTATAAGTATTATGCGGCGTTAGTTCCAACTCACGCAGACACTTTTACAGCGGATCATTGACCGGCAGATTTATTAATTAATTACACCCTTTTTACCCTCCATCTTTTTAAATAAAATGCAAGTAATAAGCCTCCAATAATTAACGGCCATATACTTATTGCAAACAATAACAGGTTGGTAACAACAGAAACGCCATCCTTAAACGCACCACTGAGTTCACTGAAAAATGTAGGTTCGGTATCATTTGCAGTTACACCGTTTAAGTATTGAAAATATTTAAGATTTATTGTGCTGTATGCAGATGAATGAACCAGATAATCAACACGACCGGTGGCTGATTCTATATCTTCCTGAATAGAATTTATTTCGCCCTGCACTTCAAGAATATCCTTCATGCTGTGTGCCTGTTTCAGCAATTCGAGGTATCGGTCTCTTACCTGTTTTTTTGCTTCCAGTCTTGCTTTGGTGTCAAATACTTCGCCGGTCACGTCTTCTGTTGAAATATTTTTCTCCAGCACTTTAATGCCTTCGCCGGTAAGGGAATTCATCAAGTCGTCAAATTTATCCACGGGAACTTTTATAGCTATTTCATTGATGATCTGTTCATCGGTTTGGTTTTGCTGTTCCTGCGCGATGTATGCACCGTAGCTTTTTAGCTTTACATGTATCGCGTTGTTATAAGCTGCGTAATCATTTAATTCCAATGTTACATGCGCTGTTTTAATTATCTTCTTATCCCAGTCTGGGTTGGTTGCAGGCTGGCCCGATTGGAATATTTGTGTTGATGCTGTGGCGGTATCCACTGTATTATCAGCCATCTTAAAAAAGCCCTCTTTAGATTTTAGTTCCGGGGCAGTTATTTTTTCTAACTGAACATCAGTTATAACCGAACCATCATTTCCGGTCCCGCTTTTTGTTGACGAATTACATGATAGTACCTGTACAGCTATAATAGCTGCAAACAAAATATTTGGCTTCATAAAAAAGATTTTGATTTAGTTATTAGATGCAGTGAAATAAAAATTACATAAGGGAGTAACCATTGGTGGCTATTTTATTTTTTACCAAGCGTACACCATACACTATCGTTAGTAGAAAATAATTGTAAAGAAGAATCTGTCCATGTTTTAATTTGATAAGGCAACCATACCGAATCATTTTTTAAAAAAAGGGTTTGGATAGTTATGTCAACATAATATTTGCCAGAATCCTGTACTGTTTTCGATTGATTAAAATACCTGAAACTGCTGTCTGTACCGAATTGTACGCCAACGCCGGCAGAATCTTTTGCAGCTATTGCAAATAAAAGAAGGCCCAAACTGTTACGGTGTTGTTGGCTGCTGTCGGCCATATTTTCAATTTTCCATTTGCCAATAATTTGTTTGGCAGGTTGATCTTTTTTACCAAACAACCAGTCGCAGGAGAGCAAAGAGATGCAGATTGCTGCGATAATAATTGCAGCAGGGATTTTCATTTTCATTTATAGATTTTTAAAGTGTTGAATGAAATTTGCAGGCCTGCATACATTAATGCTATACAACATTAATTAGTAACCATTAAGCATCGTTAAAAGAAAGCAAAAAAAAAACCCGGACTTTCATCCGGGGTCTAAATCTTTTTATGCATTTAAATATTTATTTAGATACTTTTAAACTTTTTCAAGGCATCTTCATTGCGCCTCAGTAAGGCTACTTTCATCGTTTACATCGTGATTCGGTTTTAGCGTTTACTATATTTTAAACCTTATCGTTTTCGTGTATTGAAGAAGATCGTTTTGCAATAATTAAGGTAACCGCATATTGTTGAATAATGATTTGAAAGCACAAGAGTGCGACGCAAGAGAAGAACAATAGCAGCAGTATGGCTTGGTACAGAAAACAAAAAAATTATTTCATTCCACCGAGTTCCATAATAATTTTCCACTCATCTTCTTTCACCGTTCCTACGCTTAGTCTGCCAAGCCGTACCAAATCCATATTAACTAAAGCTGGATGCGCTTTAATGGTTACCAGGCTTACCGGCCTTTTCATTTTTTTGTACGGCTTAAAGTCTACCGCAACCCATGCAGCATCTTCTGTGGTCGGGTCCTGGTAGGCTTCTTTGGCAACTTTAGCTATACCAACGATTTCCAATCCTTCATTGCTGTGATAAAATAAAACCTGGTCACCTTTTTTCATCGCCTGTAAATTGTTGCGTGCGGCGTAATTGCGAACGCCATCCCAAAAGGTGTGCTTGTCTTTTTCAAACTGCGCCCAACTGTATTTAAAAGGTTCTGATTTTATAAGCCAGTATGCCATAATTAATATTTTTTATTACAAAAATATGCCGCCAAAACTTCGCGTTAAAAGATTTTTTTCTTACCCAAATCCGTAAAGGGTATTAATTCGTATCTATGCACAGATCAAAAAACTGATCACGTAAGTCGAACCAAATGAAGTTTTCAACTGCATATTATTTTTTGTTATTGTACGTAACAATCATTTGTAAACCACTGATACCTTATATCAGTGATGCAGCTTCTCATTTCTTTGATGATGCAATTCACGTTGCAACAGTACATATGATCTATGGGGATAACCATGTTGAAATAGAACTGGCAGCTACAGGTTCTGCCGATGAAAATAATAAGAACCAAAGCACATTAAAAGTGCAGGAACCAGTTTCAGTGCATATTTCCGAAGATGAATGTGTTTATGATTTCACTATAAATAATATAAATAGAACCTATTCTACCTTACAATTTTCCGATCCAGAAAGTATCTACCTTTCAAAAGATGCCCCACCTCCGCAAGCTGTTTGATAAGCTGTATTTTATTCCATTTTACAGATTTTTTAAAATCCACTGGATTATTGCAATTTGGCACTCAATTATGTGTCATTCTGGACAACTCAGCATATACCCAAATTTGAGATTTGCCCCGCTTGTAATGTAGTTGCAATTAAAGGCTTTACGCATCCGCCTTAGGGCTGTTAATGCTCAATTAAGTTAATGCTGCACAAGTGTGCGACGCAAGGAACGATGAACAAAGAACTGTAGCCTGGTCAATAAATTCCAACCATATTATCGAGTGTCTAACAATTAAGCATTCTTTATTAGTTAAATTATTTTATCATCATCCAAGTTACCAAAATAAAATTTTATGTATAAGTTTTCACTCTCTATTGTTCTGTTTATACTTTCGTTGCCTGTAATGGCCCAGGTTATTATACGCGGTAAAGTTGTTGACGCCAATAGCCGCCAGCCTTTAGAAGCGGCCTATATTAGCCAAAAAGGAAACGATAACCAGCAGGTACTCACAGACCATTATGGCAATTTTGCAATAAGTGTTTCTAATGAAAACGCTACGCTTACGGCATCATTTATTGGCTATAAGCAAATTGCAATTGATATTGCCGGCAAAAAAGAAATCAAAATAGAATTGCAGCCTGATGTTATTGATTTAAAAGATATCGTTATTACCCAAAGCAGCGGCCAGCAAAAATTTAGTACCCTTGCCAAGGTTGACCTTGATTTAAAACCCGTAAGAAATACGCAGGAATTATTAAGGCTTGTTCCGGGGTTATTGGTTGCGCAACATGCAGGCGGTGGTAAAGCCGAGCAGATTTTTTTACGTGGATTCGATTGCGACCACGGCACAGATATACAGGTAAGTGTAGATGGTATGCCGGTAAATATGGTTTCGCATGCACATGGGCAGGGTTATGCGGATTCGCATTTTATAATTCCGGAAACCATTAATAATATTGATTATGGCACTGGCCCCTACTATACACAGCATGGTAATCTGAACACTGCTGGTTATGTAAGTTTTTCTACCTATAACAACATACCTCAAAGCCGCATACAGGTTGAAGCAGGGCGTTATAATACTTACCGGACACTTGCAATGATAGACCTGCTGAAGAAAAATAAAGACAGGCAAAGCGCCTACATTGCGGGCGAATTTAACTATACCGATGGCGCTACTGATAACAAACAAAATTTTAACCGCTTTAATCTCTTTGGTAAATACAATCTCGCCCTATCGAACAATACGCAGTTAACGGCTTCATTATCCGGTTTTAAAAGTAAGTGGGATGCATCTGGACAAATTCCGGAGCGGGCCGTAGAAGATGGTACCATCGCCAGGTTTGGTTCGCTTGACCCTACAGAAGGCGGGCATACGGAAAGATACAATGCGAATCTTTCTGTAAACCACCGGTTCGCCAATAACCTTGCCTGGGAGAACCAGGTGTTTTATACACGCAATATATTCAGCCTATATTCAAACTTTACTTTTTATCTTAACGATCCCGTTAATGGCGATGAAATAAACCAGTCTGAAAAAAGAAATATATTCGGTTACAATTCTAAACTAACCCATAAAAGCATTTACAATAACTGGACATTGAATTCTATTTATGGTGCAGGCCTCCGTTATGACGCTACCAACAATACCTTTCTTGCACATACGGTAGAACGCCGGTTTTTAGAGTATGTAAAGCTTGGCGATATTAAGGAAGCCAACGCCTTCGGTTATATACAGGAACAAATATCTGTTGGTAAATTTTTTATAGATGCAGGTTTGCGTTATGATTATTTACATTTCGATTATTTTGATAAACTTAACCCTCAGCAATTACCTGCGCAGGGTAAATCTATTCTAAGCCCCAAACTTAATATTCAATATACGGTAAACCCGCAGGTACAGGTCTATGTAAAGGGTGGTAAAGGCTTTCATTCAAACGATACACGTGTTGTGGTTGCCAATGAAGGCCACGAAATTTTACCCGCTGCTTATGGCGCCGATCTTGGCATTATTGTAAAACCCGCAAAAGGTTTATTGATCAATATTGCTGCGTGGTACCTGCACCTAGCCCAGGAATTTGTATATGTAGGCGATGATGGCAATGTGGAACCCAGCGGAAAAACAGAGCGTCAGGGAATTGATATACTTGCCCGCTACCAGTTTAGCAGCAGTTTTTTTGCCAATGTAAATGTAAACTTTACCAAACCCAGGGCTTTAGGTGCGGCAAAAGGTGCCGACTATATTCCTTTAGCACCAACCGCTACAAGCACTGGTGGTATATTTTATAAAAAGAAAGAAGGTATAAACGGTGGCATTACTTACAGGTATATAAAAAACAGGCCGGCCAATGAAGACAATACCATCATTGCTAAAGGATATTTTTTATTAGATGGTTCGCTTAACTATACAAAGCCTAAATACGAAGTGGGTATTGCTCTCGAAAATATATTCAATATAGACTGGAATGAAGCTCAGTTTGCAACAGAATCAAGACTAAAAGATGAACCCGCTGCTATAACGGAATTGAATTTTACACCAGGTATTCCATTTTTTATAAGAGCCAAATTTGCAGTATTCTTTTAGACAGTGTTTGCGCTTTTTTTTAAATAAGGCATTAAAAACTCTTTTTTATTTATAAATACAACCTGAATTTCTACCTGGGTTTTATTTTTTATTTATGAGCCAAAAAGTTGAATTACTATGAAGCATTCTTGCGTCGCACTCTTGTACTGTTAGATTCAGCTTCAGCTATTAGCAGTCAGCAAAAGCGTTTGCATGGTTCCTGAATACTGATACCTGACCGCTAATTGCTGCTTTACGTTAGCAATGTACAAGAGTGCGACGCAAGTAAAGTTCAATAGTATACCTAAAGTCTGGTTCAAAAAAATTCTGCCTGCCTTATCGCTAGATACTAAGTATAATTGTTTTCTGCTTCTTAGGTAAACTGTCATCGGTTTACCATATCAACGATCATCCGGGTAAAATATTTAGGTACATGCGACTGCGAAGATTTATTTTTATCCCGCGTTAAACAGTACAGGAAAACCTTTGTTAATTAGTATTACCGGAACATGCATAAATCTATTTTAACTTATTTTTGAAGCCATGTTTAAAAAAATCCTAAAATTTATGATGAATAAAAGAGTTTGGCCCGTGTTGCTCATAATACTATTTGGTGGTATTTTCTGGGCCTTTACAGGCACCGGTAAAAATGATGGTTTTGAAAAAAATAGCGGGGAAGATCAATATGCCCAACAGCAAAAACTACTTACTGCGATTGGTAATATTCTCGAGCAGAAGCATTACAGCCCAAAACCTATTGACGATGTATTCTCTAAAGAAGTTTTTAAAAAATACCTTACTGATCTCGACCCGGATAAAAATCTATTTCTTCAATCAGATATTAATGCACTAAATAAATATGCTACGTCAATTGATGATGAGATAAATGGTAATACTCCAATTCAGTTTTATCCGGCAGTAGGCATTGTTTACCAGAAACGAATTGCTGATATAATGGGTGTTTATAAGGAAATACTCTCAAACCCATTTGATTTTACTGTGAATGAAACCGCACAATTTGATGGAGATAAACTTAGCTATGCAGCGGACGAGGCGACAAGGAAAGAACTTTGGCGCAAACGCGTTAAGTTTATGACACTGGAACGTTTCAACGACCTTCAGCAGCAAAGAGAGAAAAGTGCAGGCAAGGACAGCGCAGTAAACAAAACTGATGCTGAACTTGAACAGGAAGCAAGGACAAAAGTTCTTGCCGCACTCGACAGAAATTATAACAGATTAAAGTTGATTTTTACCCAAAACCAGCAGTTCAGCACCTTTGTAAATACTGTTGCAGATTTGATGGATCCGCATACCGAATACTTTGCGCCAGTTGAAAAGCGCGGCTTCGATGAAGAAATGAGCGGCCGTTTTTATGGTATTGGTGCACAACTGAAAGAAGAAGATGGGGCTATAAAAATAGCTAGCCTTATAATCGGCAGCCCTGCCTGGAAAAGCAATCAAATTCAGGTAAACGACGAAATAATTAGGGTAGCACAAGGAAGTGAGCCACCAGTTGACGTAGTTGGTTATGCTGTAACTGATGCAGTAAAATTCATACGCGGTACAAAGGGCACCGAAGTAAGAATTACTTTTAAGAAAGCAGATGGCACCATTAAGGTTGTTCCCATAATACGCGATGAGATAGTGCAGGATGAAACGTTTGCAAGAAGCTCAGTAATAAAAGAGGGCAACAAAAAAATAGGTTACATTTTCCTTCCTGAATTTTACGCAGACTTTGAAAGAGCAGATGGTAACCGCTGTTCCGCAGACGTAGCCAAGGAATTAGGCAAACTGAAAAAAGAAAATGTAGACGGTATTATATTAGACCTTAGAAATAATGGTGGCGGCTCTTTATACGAAGTTGTACAAATGGTGGGCTTGTTCATTAAATCAGGACCGGTTGTGCAGGTAAAAGACCGGGATGGCAAGCCAACCCAATTGCGCGACGATGATAACAGTGTTCTTTATGATGGTCCGCTTGCCGTAATGGTTAACGAATTCAGCGCCTCCGCATCAGAAATTTTTGTGGCAGCTATTCAGGATTATAAACGGGGTATTATAGTGGGCAGTACATCTACCTACGGCAAAGGAACTGTACAAAAACAACTGCCACTTGGTAAACCATTGGATGTGTTTAGCGGGCAAACAGAATTTGGCGCACTAAAACTTACCTTCCAGAAATTCTACCGTATAAGTGGTGGATCTAACCAGCTAAAAGGTGTTATTCCAGATGTTATTTTGCCCGACACTTATGAGTACCTAAAATTCCGTGAAAAAGATAATCCTACTGCCCTCGGTTGGGACCAGATAGCAAGCGCAAGCTACACTCCATCCAACTCAATTGACAACATGCAGGAGATACAGAAAAAGGCGCAGGAACGTTTGAACAGCAGCACTGCCTTTAACGTAATAAAAAATAACTCGCTTTGGCTAAGTCAAAAAAATGATAAAGAGTATTTTCTTAATATAAATACCTACAAAAAAGAACAGGGGCTTATAAAAACCACAGTTAATCAGGATGAGGCAGTTGCCAAACTAAAGCAGCCCATGAATATGCAACCTGCGGAAGTTGACAAAGACAAATTCTATAACAACCCAGATAAAGCCAAAGGCGAAAGATATAAGCAATGGCTAAAGAATGTTCAGGGCGATATTTATATAAACGAAACCGTAAATATTGTAAAAGATATAATGGATTCTCAAGCAGCAAATACAGTTAAGAAATAAATTTTTTGAGGTGAATTTTTACAAAGCTTTCTCTTTCCAGAGAAGGCTTTTTTGTTGGTGGTAATTAATTGTTGCATCAGAAATGCATAAGAAATATTTTTGGGCCAGGCTAAACATCTTTGGGCATCGCTTGTTGTGTCACTCCCTTGTACGTTCGGAACAACAGGTAACAAGGAGAAAAGCAAAAAGAATTTTATTGTTCACTTTTCATTACTCACTGTTCACTTCTATTCTTCACTACAAGAGTACGCCGCAACAAAAGCACAATTCCTGTTCACTTGCCAGACTAGAAAATTAAATTCCGGTAATAATAAATTCTGTTCTGCGGTTTAATTTACGGCCGGCTTCAGTCGTGTTATCAGCTACCGGTTTTGTGGCTCCGGAACCTTTCCAGGTTAATCGTTTTTCATCTATGCCTTTGCTTATAAGATATGCTGCCACAGCCTTTGCGCGGTCCCGAGAGAGTTGTAAATTTTTATCAACGGTACCTGTATTATCTGTGTGGCCATTTATTAAAACCTTAATGCCGGTATTATCCGTCATTAGCTGGAGCAGCTTATTAAGTTCTATTAAACTAACGTCTTCAAGCTGTGAAGAATTTAACGCAAACTGTATATTATTTAATGTGCCGGTGGCATTAATTACAATGGGCTGCAGGGCAATATTTTTTATATAAATACTGTCAGGTTCCTTGTTGCTTAGCGCAAACATATCGCTGTAAAAAAGGTAGCCCCTGCGGTTTACTGTAAAAGTATAATTCTTGCCCACAGGCAGTGTAATAAAGTAAAAACCTGTTTCATCAGTCTGCACTTTGGTAATAGTTTTCTGCGTGGCAATATCAACGAGTTCCACTGCGCAGGGAAGCTCTTTTTTGGTGGTTGCATCTGAAACCGTACCCTGCACATATAAGGTTTTTGCAGGCCTTATGTCTTTGCGAAGTTGAAATTTATAAAGGTCGAGTCCTCCTCGAGTATCGGCACGGTCGCTTGCATAATAAGCAGTTACACCGTCTGACGCAACGAACAAGCTTCCTTCGTTTTCAACAGTATTAATTGGGTATCCAAGATTTTCTGGAATGCCCCATTTACCAGCTGTATCTTTCCTGGTAATATAAATATCTGCATTGCCATAACCCGGCAAACCGTCTGATGTAAAATAGAGCGTGCTGTTGTCTGCATGTATAAACGGTGCCTGCTCATCACCTTTTGTATTAATGGCTGGCCCCATATTTACAGCCGGTAACCATTTGCCGTTTGAGCCGCGATAACTAACATACAAGTCAATACCACCATAGCTTCCCGGCCTTGCACTGCTGAAATAAAGCGTGTTCTTATCCGGACTAAGACTGGGAGAACTTTCGAAATATTCTGTATTAATATTGGGCCCCATATTAATGGGTTCACTCCACCCCTGCGGCGTATTGTAAGAGATATATAAATCAAAATTACCATAACCTTTGCCGGGGAAGTTGCCTGCAAAAATTAGCCATTCGCCATCCTGCGAAATATTGATCGCACCTTTAGATGGCTCATCATTTAAGCGGCCTTCAATCATTTCAGCCCTGCCATATCCGTGGTCATTTTTTTTGCTTTGAATAAAATCTTCAGCAATACCAGCTCCACGTCTGGTAAATACAAGGGTACTGTCGTCTATGGTAAAAGAAGGCAGGTATTCTGATTGAGGCGAGTTAATGCTATCGCCCAGGTTAACCGGTGCAAATACATAATCTGTTACGCGGTGCTTGCTTGCGTAGTCAATTGCAAACTCATAACAGCGCTTGCGATAGTTGGCGCTCCTTGTGCTTTTTTCATTAAGGTTTGGTATAGCTAAAAACCGGTGTGCTGCGGCTAATGCATCATCAAATCTTCCCAAAGCTGCAAGGTTTATAGAATAGGGAAGGTTGTAATATTTAAAATAATCCGTGTCTTTACTTCTTGCTTTTTCATAGAATTCAACGCTCTTTGCATAATTGTTAAGTTCCCCATAAACACCCGCCAGTGAAAGATAAGCATCAACATAACCCGCTTCGTATTCAATGGCTTTATTTAGCATGGGAATAGCATCTTTTATAAATCCATCCCTCAACTGCAGAATTGCCTTATCGTAAATATCAAGCGCTTTTTTATTTATATTTTCGGGGTTGTACGCTTGTCCGAAATTATATACAGGCATAAAAAGAATGAGTATAATTGTACACAGCTTCATTGGTACGAAAATCTGAAAAAACCTGCTAACAGGCCTGTTAAATTTTGCAGGCATTATAGCAATATTCTTTTTATTGACCCGGCATATATTCTTTGTGAGGCTTTTGTTGCGTCGCACTCTTGTACACTTTGTTTCCTATTCACCAATCGACAACCATGCCTATTGGCGATTTTTGATCCGGAAGTACAAGTGTGCGACGCAACAACTGCTGCCATTTAAGCGAAAGCTGGGTAAATAAATGGCACCCAACTCTTGCGTTGTTTAAGTGAGCTTAATCGTTTCTAAATCTTAAAATTCTATTTTGGAACTATATTTGCAATCGTAGGAATTTGGTGACATAAATTTGTACTTTTTTTGAATTAGTGTCAACCAATTATAAAAAACATTGTTATCTAACTCACCTGAATATCGAACCGGTATTTTTGGTAACGAATCGTTTCATCAAAACTAATACTGAATAATTTGAAAATATTATACCTTGCATTACTGGCATCTGTACTTTCGCTAACGATCATTCATACTTTAAGTATCTCTACTTTCGCGCTGGATAGCACGGCAAAAACCATTCTTAACTACAAACAAAAAAATGCAATTGCCTGCGGCTTTGGAGGCGTTGAATATTCGGGTTTTGCAGAGTTTATTAGTGCAAGCCCCTTATTGAATACCTGGGCAAAAAAACTACCACCTTATACCGGAATGGATGAATTACCCTATAATAATTTGTTTATTCCCGATACATTGAACGGCACTATCTTTAACCTGCGCATGCACGATACTACTATGCAATGGCTGCCTGGGGAAGCTACAAGAACCATGGCATTTAACAACAATTCTGTTTTGGGACCCACGCTTTTTTTTAAAAAAGGCGATTCGGTTCAAATGAACGTTACCAACGAAATGGGTGATACAACAACGGTGCACTGGCATGGTCAGCACTTGCCTGCAATTATGGACGGAGGGCCCCATCAACCTATTGCACCCGGCACTACATGGCATCCTGGTTGGGTTGTAAAAAACAATGCTGCTACCTACTGGTATCACCCCCATCTTCATATGATGACTACAGAACAGCTAACCATGGGGCTGGCGGGTTTGATCATTGTTAGGGATGATGCGGAAGCCGCATTGAACTTGCCCCGCACTTATGGCGTTGATGATATACCACTTATTATTCAGGACAAGGCTTTTCTGCCCAACAGCAATCAGCTATCAGTTGAGGCTTATGGGGATACGGCGATGGTGAACGGAACTTTAAAAGCGCAGTTAAACGTTCCTGCCCAGGTTGTAAGATTCAGGGTTTTGGATGGCGCAACAGACCGCAGTTATAATCTTGCTTTTAGCGATAGCCGCAGTTTTTCAGTGATAAGCGGCGATGCCGGTTTGCTCGATAAACCTGTTCCAGTAACCCGTTATATATTATCAGCCGGAGAGCGTATTGAAATTTTGGTGAATTTTTCAGGAGAAGAAAGTAAAACAGTAACGCTAAAAGCTTATAACGCTTCTTTGCCCACAGATATGCCGGGCAGCGAGCCGGATACCAGAAATACTGCCGATTATTTTCGCAACAGCCTTGGCAACAGGGATTTTGATTTATTAAAACTAAATATTGTCGCCCAGAATTCGCATCCTGTCACAAGCATTCCCGACTTTTTGGTTCCAAATACGAGTATTGATAAAACTGAGGTAACGATGACTCGTTATATTGAAATGTCGAAAGCAAGTCCAGATGCGTGTCCGGTTAACGTACCACCTTGCTCCTTATTTAACGGAAAATTTTTTGATATAGACCGTGTAGATTATAGCGTGCAAAAAGGCGCAACAGAAATTTGGGAGCTCACCAATCAATCCGGCACCGCTCATCCTTTCCATATACACGATGTTTCTTTTCAGTTGCTGAGTAAGAGCACCGGGCCCTTGGCAGAGTTTGAGAAAGGATGGAAAGATGTTGTAATGGTAAGCAGCGGCGCAAGCGTTCGTTTTATTGCAAAATTTGAAGATTATGCCGATGCAGAACACCCCTACATGTACCATTGCCATATTTCCATTCACGAAGATGCGGGGATGATGGGTCAGTTTGTGGTGGTACCATCGGTATTACCAGTCAGCTTAACGAGTTTTAATGGATTATTATCCGGCAAAAACATCATTCTCTCGTGGAAAACAGCCAACGAAATAAACACCAAATCATACGTAGTAGAAAGAAGCACTAACGGCATAAATTATATGGCTGTAGCAACGGTAAATGCAGCTCGTAAAACAAGCTACGGTTACACAGACAAAAATGTTACATCGCTAACCGGCAATCTCTATTACCGCTTAAAGATAATTGATGGCGATGGCAAATTCGTATACAGTAAAATCATCAATTTAAAACCCAGCGAAATTCAACTGAATCTTTTTCCTAACCCCGTAGTTTCAGGCGAACTAAATGTCTCTTACAGCCCTGCTTTTGAAAATGTCATTCAGTTAAATGTGTTGGATTCAAAAGGCAAAACCATTATTAAAAATACCTTATCAGCTGGTACGGGCTCTTTTAAAATAAATGTATCAGCCCTTACAAATGGAATATATTTTTTAGTGATCTCAGACGGCAAAAAAATAAAAAAACAAAAATTCGAAGTATTTCATCGGTAGTAGAGGTCAATCAATATTTATATACTGAAAAAGGGATATTAAATAACTGTGGGCCGGGCTCCAATGCTGCTATTTAGCCCGGTTGCGTCGCACTCTTGTACTTTTGTTTTCTATGCTGCAACGCACATTCAGTTTTACTATACGCAACTAACAGGAGAAAAATAGCCGTTTAAAAATAAATCGTCCTGCGTACACCAGGTGTTTAATCAGATCTTAACACAATTAATAAGTAAGTCCAGTTCTTCAATCGTATTAAAAGCATGTAGAACAATTCTTAAACGTTCCCTTCCTTTTCGCACGGTAGGATAAATAATTGGGCGTACATCCAACCCATGCTCCTGTAGCCTAGTAGCTAAAGATTTCACTTCATTATTGCCTGGAACAATCACACCCTGTATAGGCGTTTGAGCATGCAGTTTCTCAAATCTAATTTCAGCTTGCTGAAAGATCTTGACCAGTTTTTTTAAGTGCTCCCGTTCTTGCACCATTTCCGGAAATATTTTATAACTGCTCTGTATAACTGCAACATCATGAGGCGGCAGTGATGTGGAATAAACAAAACTTCGGGCAAAATTTACAAGATAATCCCTTAATTGTTCCGTTCCCAAAACCACAGCACCATGGCATCCGCAAGCTTTTCCAAAAGTATGAATTCGGCAAAAAATTTCGTTATTTAGTTGAAGGTGCTGCGCCAGCCCTTCGCCCCTATCTCCTGTTACGCCGGTTGCATGGGCTTCATCAACAATTAAGTGGGCATTGTATTTTTTGCAGAGCAAAACCATTTGCTGCAGCGGGCAATAATCCCCATCCATACTAAAAACAGATTCAGTAACTACAAAAACATTGCCCTCCACATTTTTAAGCTTATGCTCCAAACTATCCAGATCGTTATGACCAAATGAATGCGATTGTGCAAATGATAACCGGATACCATCGCGAATGGATGCATGGCTCAGGCTATCGTAAATGATAGTATCGCCACGCTGCGGAATACAAGCCAGCACACCAATATTTGCATCGAAGCCTGAGTTAAAAATAAGCGCCGCCTGCGACTGGTGAAAAGACGCAATTTCTTTTTCAACGGTTTCTATCAATGCATAGTTACCGGCAAGTAGTCTTGAACCACCTGAACCTGTTGAAAAATATTCCTCAAACGATGCACCGGAAAGCAGATTGTTTTTTACTATACCCAGGTAATCGTTTGAACAAAAATCAATTTTATTTTCGTACAGTCGAAGTTTTCGAAAGGCATGCTGCTGTTTACGTTCGTCCAATTTTTTATGGAGAAAATCATCATTATACATTGAATCAAAATTAGCGGATTTACAGATTGACGGATTTACAGATCATAGAATTATAAACAATTAAAATTTCAGTGTGTTAAAATAGACCTGAAGAAAAAAAAAGTTATAAGGTATTATGCCTTTAGATACTTGCAGAATAGGGAAAAAAGTACAGGCGTGCCACCACCGCCTTGGCTAGGGCAAACTGCAAGAGGCAGTGTTAAAAACACCAAAACCTGGCCATAAAAAAAATATACATAAACTTGCAAATAATGGAACTAAACACAGCAGCTCAAAAAAATATTCTTGGCCTTCATTTACCCACCGATCCACGGTGGGTAGATCTTGCAGATATATCGTTGCAGGAAATATTAACCGACCATGCCTATTGCGAACAAAAAGCCGCAACAACCTGTATTTCTTTAATTCAGCGGTATTCATCAAATGATGAAATGGTGGAGGCACTTGCGCCAATAGTTACTGAAGAATGGGGCCATTTTAGACTGGTTTTGCAGGAGCTGCGAAAGCGTGGTTTGAGATTGGGCAAACAACGTAAAGATGAGTATGTTAACAGCCTCCTTGATTTTCAGATCAAAGGCGGCAGCCTTGATGACCGTTTTTTAGACCAGATGCTTACCATGGCGTTAATTGAAGCACGCAGCTGTGAACGTTTTAAACGACTGAGCGAAAACCTGAAAGATGAATATATGCGTAATTTTTATCGTCGTTTTATGGAAAGCGAAGCGGGGCATTATGCCTTGTTTATAGAACTTGCAGAAAGTTATATTGACAAACAAAAAGTGCGTACCCGCTGGCAGCAATGGCTGGCTTATGAAGCAGGCGTAATGAGCAAAATAGAAGTACGCGGCGACAGGATACATTGATAGCTGATACTTCACGGCTGATAGCTGAGGGCTGATATCATTCTTCATTATTAATTATTAATTTTATAATATTCGTTTTTCATCATTCATTGCATACTTTTATAAACTAAAATTTTTACTATGGTTGCTTCAATGAGAAAATGGTTCAATGAAAATTTTACAGCAGAAAAATATGCAGCTTACATAAAGGAAATCAACGCACTGCACCCTGACGGTCATGATTTTCGCATTGCAGAAACGCCGATTTTTGTTGGCAAAGATTTTACCCAAAAGATGATCTCAGCCTGCGAAAGTATTGTTGATGTAATAACGCAATATAATTTCAATACGCTTACGGCCCATTCTGTGCCGGACGATGTAAAAGTTCCCGGAGAAAACAACCACTCACATTTTATCGCGTTCGATTTTGGTGTTTGCGAAAATGAAAATGGCGAACTGGAACCACAGCTGATAGAAATGCAGGGTTTCCCCACACTTTTTGCATACCAGGTCTTTCACTCAGAAGTTACCGATAGGGTTTTTGATATACCCGCTAATTACAAATCTTACCTCAACGGTTATACAAAAGAAACTTACCTGCAGTTATTAAAAGATATAATTGTAGCCGATGTAGCAACAGAGAATGCTATTTTGCTGGAGGTACTGCCACACAAACAAAAAACACGCATAGACTTTTATTGCACACAGGATTACCTGCACATTCCCATTGTTTGTTTAACTGAACTTGTAAAAGAAGGCAGTAAATTATTTTACCTGAATAACGGCGTTAAAACCCAGGTAAAACGCATTTATAACCGCATTATTTTCGATGACCTTCAGCAGCAGAGCGCCGAAATACAGGAAAAAGGAAAAATACTTTTTGAAAAACTTGATGTTCAATGGGTGCCGCACCCCAACTGGTTTTATCGCATCAGCAAGTTTACGTTGCCATATATAGATCACCCCTACGTGCCCAAAACAAATTTCCTGAGCGATTTAAAACATTTACCTGCCGACCTGGAAAATTATGTATTAAAACCGCTATTCTCCTTTGCCGGCCAGGGCGTGGTAATAGATGTAACCAAGGCCGATATAGAAAATGTAAAAGACCCGCATAACTGGATTCTGCAGCGCAAAGTGAAATACGCAGACGTTATTAAAACACCCGACGATCCTGCAAAAGCCGAGATACGGATTTTCTATTTTTGGAAAGACGGCGAAGCCCGCCCCGTAGCCGCACAAAACCTGGCACGCCTTAGCAAAGGAAAAATGATTGGAGTACGCTACAACAAAGACCGCGAATGGGTAGGCGGCAGCCTTGCCTATTTTGAGCAATAATATCCATCATTTTTTTGGGGTCCGGCTTAGGTTCTTCTGGCATCGTTCCTTGCGTCGCACTCTTGTACTTTAATTTATAATGGCAACATTTATACCTGATGCCGTTATAAATTTGTGCAGGCAATTATATTAACTGCACAAAGCCTTAAGGCGAACAGAGCCTCGAGAAGTGCCATTCAATCTGCCTGCCCGCACAAGATTGCTAAAAAGGAATAACGCTTTTAATTTTAGAGACAAAGAAAATATTATAGTAAAAAGAAAATCTAACGGAAAATTTATCAACTGGCTGCTTGCGAACAAATGAAAAGAATAAACAGCATTGATGTGTTAAGAGGGCTTGTTGTTATACTAATGACATTAGACCATACCCGTGACTTAATGCATATAAGCTCCATTACTCAGTCGCCAACAGACTTAGCTACAACTACTGCCGCAATATTTTTCACCCGCTGGATTACACACTTATGTGCGCCAACATTCGTTTTTTTGTCTGGCATATCGGCATATATTTCATTAAAAAATAAAAATAGTATTACCGAAACCAGACAGTTTTTATTGTCGCGTGGTATTTGGCTGATTGTCTTAGACTTAACCATTGTAAACTTTGGCGTTTGGTTTGATGTGCATTTTAATGTTTTCCTTTTCGATGTTTTATCAGCGATAGGCTTTGGGTTTATTCTTTTGAGCTTTTTATTAAAAAAATCTGTAAAGACAATTGCAATTATTGGTTTGGCAATTATTTTTTTACATGGCCTGGTTCCGCTTCTCCCATTGTCAGACCCATCGGTTCTTAAAAAAATACTGCTACCATTCTTTGCGCCTGCAGCATTTCCTTTGGGCAGCGGTGCTACTTTTGTTATGGGATATCCGCCAATACCCTGGCTGGGCATCATGCTAACCGGCTTTGGTGCCGGCAAACTATTTGAGCTACCACAAGTCAACAGAAAGAAAATACTGTTTAAAACCGGCTTAGCCTCAATCGGGTTGTTTATACTTGTACGTGCCTTGAATATTTATGGAGATCCGGCACCATGGACAAGGCAGAATACTGATTTGTATACTTTTCTTTCCTTTATCAATGTTACAAAATACCCACCGTCGCTTTCGTTTTGTTTAATTACTTTAGGGATAATACTTTTAATATTTTCCTTTTTGGAAGGCCGGCAAAATATATTCACGAATATTGCGTCGGTTTATGGGAAAGTGCCCTTATTTTATTTTTTAGTGCATTGGTACGTCATTCATCCGCTGATGTTTTTAATGATCTATTTGCAGGGCTTTAAATATTCTGATTTATTGTTTGGTTTCAATTTTGGAAGACCGAAAGATGGCAGCGGAGTAGAACTCTGGTTAATTTATCTAATATGGGCTGGTGTACTTATTGCTCTATTTCCGCTCTGTAAATGGTATGGAAACTATAAAGAAAATCATAAAGAAAAAAAATGGTTACGTTTCTTGTAACCAAGCTCAAACTGACTTAAAAAAACTTCTAAAAACGCAGGATCAGTGCTGTTGCTATAAGATTTGAAGCTTGTTCTTATGTCAAAAATTATGGATTGCCTTAAATATTTTGCAGTTACAAAAATACATTCTACAACTGCGGTGCTTGTAGCAGATTAGTTTTGAACATTGCAATAGTACATTACTATGCATTACTTGTGTAGCCCTTTGGGACTTAACCTTTACCAGTGTTGTTACTGACAACCTTCGCTTCGATCTACGCAATGATAAAAGCTGCATCTTAATTAAACAGTACAAGAGTGCGACGCAACAAAAGCCAAATTGAAAGAATATTGCCGGGCTCGCAAAAAAAATTAAGATGTTATTAAACGAATATTGTGTAAGGTACTAAAGCCATAGCTAACCATTATCTTTGACGCAGGAAAATAATTATTCCATAATCCGTATTAACTGGTCAGGCTAAAATTTTTTAGTAATGAAACTTCAACTACAGCGCCCTCTTGCATTTATTGATCTTGAAACTACCGGCATAAGCATAAGCACCGACAAAATTGTAGAAATTGCCATTGTAAAAATTATGCCCGATGGCAATAAACAGGTTAAAAGAAAATTAATTAACCCACAGATGCCCATACCTTCCGGCGCTTCTGATGTGCATGGCATTACAGACGAAATGGTGAAAGATGCTCCCACATTTAAACAGGTAGCCAATGAGCTGAAACAGTATATGGATAACTGCGATATTGGAGGCTATAACAGTAACCGCTTTGATATACCATTGCTGATAGAAGAATTTGTGCGTGCCGGTATGGAGTTTTCTACAGACGGCAGAAAAATGGTTGATGCCCAAAAGGTTTTTCATCAAATGGAACAGCGAACACTTACTGCGGCTTATAAATTCTACTGTAATAAAAGCCTCGAAAACGCCCATGGAGCAGAAGCAGACGCCACCGCCACCATGGAAGTATTACTTGCGCAGGTAGAAAGGTACCCCGAACTGGGCAACAACGTTGAAAGCATTACCAAATTTACCGGCGAAGATGACATTGTAGACTTTGCACGCCGCTTTATAAAAGTAGACGGTGTAGAGGTTTTTAATTTTGGTAAACACAAAGGGAAACTGGTAACAGATGTGTTAAAAGCAGAACCTCAATATTACGACTGGATGATGCGTGGCGATTTTGCCATGAATACCAAACAAAAACTCACAGAAATTTTAAATCGTACCCTGTTAAAAAAAGTGTAATTGGGGGGGGGCTTTTTAGATAGGGTAACTATACTGGTATAACGTAAAATATAAAATTGTACTTTCGGCACATACAATTGGCAGCAATCAAAATCCATTTTGGAAAAAATAGTAATCATACCAACTTACAACGAGAAAGAAAATGTTGCAGGTATACTCAATGCAGTGTTTGCAATGCAGCAGGGCTATCATGTGCTTGTAATTGACGATCACTCCCCCGATGGCACTGCAGATGTAGTTAAAAATTTGTTTGCACAGTACGAGGGTAAATTATTTTTAGAAGAGCGCAAAGGTAAACAGGGGCTGGGAACCGCATACATACACGGTTTCAGATGGGCAATGGAAAAGGGATATGAGTTTATTTTTGAGATGGATGCAGATTTTTCTCACAACCCGGCCGATCTTGAAAGGCTCTACAAAGCCTGCAAAAATGAGGGTGCAGATGTTGCAATTGGCAGTCGTTATGTACTTGGTGGCAAAGTTGAGAACTGGCCGCTGGACCGGCATCTATACTCGAAAGGAGGTGCCATTTATACCCGGCTTATAACCAGGATGCCAGTAAAAGATCCAACTGCAGGTTTCATCTGCTACCGGCGCACTGTGCTTGAAAATATAAATCTGGATGCTATTGAATTTATTGGCTACGCATTTCAGATTGAAATGAAATTTGCAGCATGGAAACTGGGTTTCAAAATAAAAGAAGTACCCATTGTATTTATAGACAGGAAAGCAGGTGTAAGTAAAATGAGCAAGGGCATTTTAAAAGAAGGTGTATTGGGCGTTTTACGCATTCAATGGAACAGTCTTTTTAAAGGTTACCCCTCAAAAGTGCGTGCTGCACATCCCGATAAAAATCCATTCTACTCCAACGATATTGCTGCAAACGGCAAATAGTTTTTCTATTACCTTAAGGTTACAGTTTCTTTGCAATGCATGAAAGCAGCACTTATTCGTTTACATATTGCAGTTTTTCTGTGGGGCTTTACTGGTGTACTGGGCAGGCTTATTTCGCTTAACGAAGGCTGGCTCGTCTGGTGGCGTATGTTTATAGCAGCCGCAACACTTTGGGTCTATTTTTTCGTCACCGGAAAAATTCAAAAAGTGAGCCTGCGCAATTTTCTTAAAATAGCATCCATAGGCACTATACTGGCCATACACTGGCTGCTGTTTTACGGAAGTATAAAATATTCAAACGTTTCAATTGCCTTAACCTGTTTGGCTACTACCGGATTGTTATCAGCCATCGTTGAGCCGCTGCTTTTTCGTAGAAAGATTAATCCATTTGAATTGCTGCTGGGCACTTTTGCGCTTGCTGGCATTGCAATCATTTACTTTTCTAATCTTCAGTTTTCAACTGGTATTTATATCGGGTTATTATCTTCACTGGCCACTGTAATTGTTTCGGTACTAAATAAAAAAATTGTGGCTGGTTTTACCCCGCAGGTTATTACACTTTACCAGTTAACAGGTGGCTTTCTTGGCCTTACCCTTTTAATGCCTTTGTATAATTTTTTACTCCATTCCAATATACAATATCCGCAACAATGGGATTGGCTTTGGCTCACTGTACTTGCCTGTTTCTGTACAGTATTTACCTTTATTTTATACATTAGTGCGCTACACAAAGTGAGCGCATTTACCGTAAATCTTACGTTAACGCTGGAGCCGGTATATGGCATTGTGCTTGCGTTTGCGGTGTTTCAGGAGAACAAATACCTGAGTAATTATTTTTATTTTGGTTTTGGTTTAATACTACTTGCTGTGCTGCTGCAAATGCGGCGCATTGTAAAAGAAAACAAAGCAGCAACGATTGTTTTTGAATAATTTTTTGGGCTGGGCAACAGAATAAGCATTTAGCATTGTTGCGTCGCACTCTTGTACGTTCCTAAGCAGTTTCTACAGTTCACAGTTTCAACGTTCACGGGTTTTAAAATGCTATTCTGCTTTTGACTTGTGAATTTTGGAACACGTGAACTTGCTGCTTAAATTGCCCTAAAGTACAAGAGTGCGACGCAAGTAAAGCCTCATAGAATTACCTAAGCCGGGTACAAAAAATTTCTTAAAATACTAAGCTGCATTTTACTTTTTCGCAGCACCAACAAACCGGTCGATTCTATCTACACTGTTACCATAAAAATCTTTGCTGCCAATATCAATTGAAAACTGTTGCAGTAAATTAATACCGTTGTTAAGTGTAGAAGGTTTTTGCAAATGATAAGTATTTAGCTGCGCCTTCATCTTGTGCGGGCCTGAAATTTTATAACCTTCTCCTGGATTTAAAAAACCGGGGTTTACATTTATCCAAACCGGCTGCAGATTCAACGTCTCCTGTCCGGGATTTGAAAGTAATCCTGCAGACAAACTGTTAATTATACCACTCTTATATTGAAATAAATATTGGTTATTGTAAGAATAATAATTATTGTTGACAGAGTAAAACCTTGATGTATCAAGGTTTTCATCGCTGTTTAGAAAATGCGCATTACCTGAGATAGTAAAAATATTGTTCGCCAGCAGCACGTTTAAAAAGTGCTTGCCCATAGTTGTAACCGCACCGGGCTTTCCGTTAACTAAATTTTTATCATCAATGTAAACAGTATTGTTGTACACGTAAGTATTTGTTACCTGGTAATTATCACCCGCGCCCCAAAAAGAAATACCGCCATACCCGTTTTTACGGCCATCATTTTCGCTAATGTTAAAACGAATGGTATTATTTGTAAAAGGCAGGCCAGCACCATACTCGGCCAGCAGAAACCCCGCTCCTTCATTGTTGTGCGAGTAGCAATATTGAATGGTACAGTTTTGAGAGCCGCCATCAATATCAAAACCACCGCCATCCTTAGTTAGCCCGGCATGATTATGATGTGACTCGCAGTTTTCTATAACGGCATTTTTACAAAGCCATACCCAAATGCCAACAGGACCGCCAGCTGTGCAGCGGTTATCAGCGCCATTATTATAAGCCTGGCATTGGCTTATTAATAAATTTTCTATCCCTCCCATTACAATACCGTTTCCTGAATGATTTTCTGTTTTGGCCAGAATGCCCCTGTTTAAAAAAGTTGTACAATTGGCAATATAAAAATTGGTGTGATGAAAAGAAGTTTGCCCGCCATAGGAACCCATGCCTGCCTGTCCATTTTCTGTGGCAACACAGTTGGTAATCTTTACATTATTAAAACCTTTTATATGCTCACCTTCGGCACAACTGAATAAAATACCTTCATTGTGAAATCCTTTTGCAGTGCAGTGATCAATTACGATGGAACTACATTGCTCGTTTGTTTTATCGGAATAAAAATAAATACCCATTCCATTATTTTTTGTAACCCCATTACCTTTAAAATAAAGATGTATCAGACTAATATTGGAAACATTATATGCCAGCAACCCGTTTGTATTTGCAGCATCAATAACAGCATCGCCGCTACCATAAGATAAAAAAGTAACAGGGTTACCGGGCAAGCCACTGTCCAGACTATCGATAAAAATAGAGCCATTAAAGGTCTTTCCACCTTCCAGAAATATGGAATCGCCGGAGTTAAAATTGGTTTTGTTTATTTTATCCAAACTTTTCCAGGGATTGGTTTTAGAAAGGCCATTATTTGCATCATTGCCATATGAACTCACATAATAGCTTTTGGAGGGTTGGCAGTAAATAACTAAAAATACAATGTTTGCAATAAGTAATAGGAATGTCTGTTTCATAAAAAAATTACCTGCTGTTTCTGGTTAAGTATCTTACCAAACTGCGTTTGGCAATTGGTAAAAGAGTCTCTTCAACCGGGTAACTAAGGCCTGTTTCAATGGCATAAACCGCAGGGTTAGGCAGCATGCTGCGATTGCGGATAAGTTCTGTTTTTATGCTCTCGTAAGTATTGGCCATGCTGCGGTACCAGTTATTAATAAATTCGGTGCGTATGCTGCGGTATTTCTCATCATGTTTCTCGAAAATACTTAGGCGGTAATAGTAGACACGGGTATCTCTCGTTGCCTGTTCGCTTAGGAAAAAATAACCCTCATGCTGTTCAAGAGGAATAATGCCAATAGGGTTAATACTTATCTTATCTTCAATAAACTCATATATTTCTGTACCGCTAGAGATGGTAGATTTCATTTGTTCTGCCGCATAGTGTATAATTTCTTCCAGCTCTGTCATCAGCTCATCGTCTTGTATCATTTGCTCGTAAAGTAACTGTAGTTTCTGTAATTGCATTCCCGTAAATTTTTTAGGAAACTGCTCCTGCAGGTATTTTTTATTTTCTCTGAAGGCTGCAATATTGTTGTAATGAAAAATAACCTCTGCCAGCTGAGGGTAAAGCTTATTTTCATTGAAGTACTTATTAACTTCCTGCAGGTAAGCAAGCAGTGTATATTTTTTCAATTCAAAGTCTATATATCCATCTGCAAACCAGGTTTCTGATAATGACTTCATGTTATTACATTTTTATACCGCGTAATTTACTTAAAAAGGCCATTTACAATTTCAGTTACCCTTTAAATTATTCTTTAAATAGAATCATCAGTATTAAAAAAAATTAAGGTGTGTTTTCCACGCCTCATCAATTTTTTATGCTGGGAATCATATTTCAGGTAGAGTGGAAGAGGTTTAATAAAAACGTTCACCATGGAAAAATTATGATAAAAATACCCCTGCAATTAATTTTTATTGGGACGATAATACGCAGTGTTATTTAATACTTTAACAATTAGCATTTATTCAGCGCTCTTTTTTGCCACACGACCGTATCTTTTTATTCAGCTCAAAAACGCTTCTTTTAATAAGCATATTAGTTCACTCATTGCCATTCGCTGTAGTAACGGCCTTGTAACTATTGCTATTTATCCAGTAACCAGCACGCTGAACAGCTAAACTGTCCATTAAACTTTTATGACTAAAATCACCTTAGCACCTAAGCCCAATCAGGTATTTTGCTTGCTTAACGAAGTTGCTTTGCATTAATAAAACAACAGAATGAAAAAAAAGCAATCTATCTATGAACGCCCTGCTGCAATAATTTATCCTTTTATGTTTCTGATCATTCTAAGTCTCTCAGTCGGTTTTGCTGCAAAAGCCCAGAGCAGTAAATTCGAGCCCCCAAAAGAAGCCAATGATATCCGAAATCCATTGGCGGGAAACACAGCCGTGCTAAAAGATGCCAAACTAATGTACACTTCTTATTGTGTACCCTGTCATGGAGAAAAAGGCAAAGGCGATGGTGTTGCCGCTTCCGGCCTGGCAACGAAGCCGGCAGATCACTCTGGCAGTCATGTGCAAATGCAAACAGATGGAGCTTTGTTCTGGGAGTTATCAGAAGGTCATAACCCCATGCCTCCCTACAAAACAACGCTTACCGAAAACCAACGCTGGTCGTTAATCAATTACATACGTACTCTTGCAAAAACTCCAAAAAAACCATAACATGAAAAAGATAATTATTTCGATATGGTGCCTTATTTTTATTGGTATTGTGCATGCACAAACAACCACCACCAAATCTCCGGGATCAAATAAATTCACCGTACTCGGTAATGCGGAAGCTACCTATACTGCGACCGATGGCGAATCGGGTTTTGGCGCTGTAAATTTTAAACCGATTTTTCTCTGGAAAATTTCAGATAAACTTTTTGTAGAATCAGAAATAGAAATAGAAACCGGCGATGGCGAAGCAGCACTCGGGTTGGAATATGCCAATATGTGCTATATGGTAAACCCATACCTTATTTTACACGCAGGCCGGTTCTTACCTAAGTTTGGCGCATACCGTGGCAGAATGGGAGAAGGTTTCCTTAACAGGTTTGCCAGTAAACCAACCGGTTTTGGCGATGGTGGTATAGGCGCAATGAACGAAACAGGTATAGGTGCACAAGGGGGCTTTCCATGGGGCAGCATGAAAGTAGCTTACGACTTTTATCTTTCCAACGGTCCCGAATTACTTACCGATCCTGAAAATGCGGGGCAGTTTGAATACGAAGCGTACACAACAAACAATAAATCCTCTGCAGTTGGTGGCCGCGTAGCCATTCTCCCCTTCTCAAATTCAAGTCTTGAAGTTGGTTACTCCTTTCAGAGTAAATCAAAAACAGGCGAAGTAGGTACAGACTATGCAAATACAGGCGTTAAAATGCAGGCAGTTGACGTAAATTATTTCCATAATATTCCAGGTATTAAAAGCACTATTCGTTTTACAGGTGAATTAAAATACCAGAAGGCAGATGCTGCAAATTATTTTAAACCAGATGAAGTAACTACTTACACATTCGATAACTCTTCCACTGCATTTTATACCACGGCAAGTATAAGACCAGCCTTGGTAGATAATAAATTCTTTAGAAATTTAGAGCTGGCCGGGCGGTATTCATTTTTCAACAGACCCACAGATGCACCATGGGGCGGAAACAATATTGAACAAGTTGACCTCTCTCTCGATTACTGGATGCACTGGAACACACTCTTAAAATTGTGTTACGTAAAACAAAGAGATAATCCATCTGCATTTAATGCCCAGTTTGTGTTTGGGTTTTAAACAACTAAAAAAACTAACAATGAAAAAGTCAATAATCATATCGGTTTTAATACTGTTTTTAGGAGCTTCCAGCTTTTTAATGAGCGGATGTTATGAATCAAAAAAAATTACAGATAAATCAGGCGCCCAGCTTTGGGGCGAAAACTGTGGCCGTTGCCACAATGCACCGGGCCCCGGCGAATTCAATAACGATAACTGGGAAATTGTTGGTATGCACATGCAGGTACGTGCAAATATTACCAAAACAGAAGTAGATAAAATTGTAGATTTTCTTAAAAGCGCCAATAATTAGCAATCTATAATTGGCCAGTAAGCTAAAGTTTTTTTTGAGCCTGGCAATTGGAATTCTATTTGGCTTTTCTTGCGTCGCACTCTTGTACTTTCAGGAAGTAAAGGCAGCAAATTAACCCGTTCAAAAAAATTACAGGTAATAACAGGACCGGTATTTTTAAAATGAATGAAAGTCAGAACTGGTGAACTGTTGAGACTACTTCCGAAAGTACAAGAGTGCGACGCAACCAAAGCATCCTAGCAGCACTTCAGACTGGTTCAAAATAATACCTTAATAAAAAAGCCGGATTAAATGATCCGGCTTTGCTGTTTATTTTAAATTATTTTACCAGGCTCTGTCTCTGTCCCAGGCTTCAAATTCTTTTGCAACCGCAGTTAAAAAAGAGGCACCCAAACTGCCATCAATAATACGGTGATCGTAGCTTAGCGATAGGTACATCATATGCCTGATGCCAATGGTATCTCCCTGCTCTGTTTCAATAACAACGGGCCTTTTCTTAATAGCACCCACTGCCATAATAGCCACTTGCGGTTGGTTTATAATAGGCGTTCCCATTAAACTGCCAAACGTACCCACATTGGTTAATGTGAATGTGCCGCCCACCGTATCATCAGGTTTTAATTTATTGTTGCGTGAATTATCGGCCATGGTATTTACCTGTTTACTAAGGCCAACAAGGTTTAGATAATCTGCATTGCGTATTACCGGCACAATTAAATTACCGCTTGGCAATGCAGTGGCCATACCAATGTTAATATCTTTTTTTATGATAATTCTGTCGCCGTCAAGCGAACTGTTGATTAATGGAAACCTTTTAATAACACGTGTAAGGCAGTCGATAAACAAGGGCGTAAAAGTAATTTTAGTATTTTCCCTTTTCTCAAAATCTTTCTTCACTTTCTCTCTCCACAACACCATATTGGTAACGTCGGCCTCTGCAAAACTGGTTACATGGGCGCTTGTATGCTTACTGTCAACCATATGCTTAGCAATAAGCTTGCGCATGCGGTCCATTTCTATAATCTCCACATTATCGCCGTAAGATGTTGCGGGCTTTTCAATTGTTGACGGTGTTTGATAGACCGGTTGCGGCGGTTCCTGTTTTGTGTTTATTGCTGTTTTCACAAGTTGCTCAACAATTGCATTTTGTGGCTTAGGGGTTATGGCTTTCCCGCTTTTTTTATCATCCACATATTGCAGAATATCCTTTTTAGTTACACGCCCCTCATTACCGGTACCTGGAATAGCTTCCAGTTCAACCATACTTACGGCTTCGCTGTTCGCAATATTTAACACCAGTGGCGAATAAAAACGGTTTCCGCCGGAAGATGCAGTAACAGCAATGCTTTCAGGAATATAAGGAACGTCAGCAGCAATATTAATTACTGGCGTTTCAACAACAGGAGCTGTAGTTTTTGTGGCAGCCCCTGCACCCGTTTCTATGCGGGCAATTACAGCGCCAACCGGCACTACATCGTTTACGTTAAATAAAATTTCACTGATGGTTCCAGCGACAGTACAAGGCACTTCACTGTCCACTTTATCGGTGGCAATTTCAAGAACTGTTTCATCTTCTTTTACTGCATCGCCGGCTTTTTTATGCCATTGCAAAATGGTAGCCTCCGTAATACTTTCGCCAAGCTTTGGCATTATAAGGTCAACAAGCGCCATTGATTTATGGTTTTAAAATTTTAATTTTTTACGCAACTATGTGTCTATTTTTATTTACCAGGCAGTTAGTTCACCCTTCAGCACCGCTTCCGCCTCCGGCGGACTCTTTTACTAACGAACAATTGGCACCAACGGGAACGGGTCAAAGATAATAAATCAGCCTGTACTATTTTTAAGAATGAATAACCGCAAAAGATTCAAAGCATTTATTGCAGTTAGTTCAATATTCCTTTGCCTGTCGAAACGAAACTGTAATTTTTTTGTCTCCACCGCTGTTTTACTTCCTACTGCTATCCAAACAGTACCAACGGGTTTTTCTTCTGTGCCACCATCCGGACCCATAATTCCTGAAACAGCTACGGCGTAGTCCGTTCGCATAACCTGCAATACCCCTTTAGCCATTTCAATCACCGTTTCCTCACTCACAGCTCCAACTGTTTGCAACGTTTGTTCTTTTACTTCAAGAACATTTGTTTTAATACTGTTATCATAACTCACTACGCTGCCCATAAAGTAGGCTGAGGAGCCGGATACAGCAGTAAGCAGGTGCGCAATATAACCCCCGGTACAACTTTCTGCAGTTGAAACGGTCTTATCATTTGCTTTTAATATTCTGCCAACAATTTCGCTCATGGAGATATCCTCATCAACAACCAGGAACTCATTTACCAATTGCTTTAGTTGATTGAACTGGCTGCTTAATTCATTTTCAATCGTGGTTTTATCATTTCCATTAGCAGTTAACCGTAAACGAACCATGCCGTAATTTGGAAGATAGGCGAGTTTGATATTTGCTGGTAATGCTTCTTCAAAATCTTTTATAATCTCTGCAAGAAACGATTCTCCTACACCCGCAGTTAATAAAGTTCTGTGGCCGATATGCGGCATATCGAAACGTTTTTTCAATAATGGCAGCACTTCATCTGCAATTAAACCTTTCATTTCGTGGGGTACACCCGGCAGGCTGATGAAAATTTTGCCGTTCTTTTCGAATAGCATTCCCGGAGCTGTTCCGCGTTCATTTTTTAGCACAGTACAAACATCGGGCACTTCAGCCTGTTTGCGGTTGCGGTCTAATAATGGCATAGGACGTTTGAACACATGCTCAAACAAATACGTTACGTGGTCAAGTGTTGGCAAATCCATTACCATTTTGCCTCCAAAATACTGGCAAAGCAGCGGTTTAGTAATATCATCTGCTGTTGGCCCAAGGCCACCCGTAATTAAAATAATGTGCGAACGTTTTGCTTCTTCATCGAGTGTATTCCAGATATCGTCCCATACATCGCCTACGGCTGTGCGGTGCTGTACCCAAACCCCAATGGCGTTAAGTTGTTGCGCCATCCATGCGCTGTTGGTATCTATTACCTGGCCGATTAATAATTCATCGCCGATTGTTATTATAGATGCTGTTATTTTTTCCATGATCTAGAAGCTCTGTAATTGAATGATAGTGCGTAATCTGTTGATTCATGATCCGGAAGTACAAGAGTGCGACGCAACGGAAGCTTCGTTGATGTTACTTTAGTATGGCCCAAAATTTTTGTGACTTCTTTCTGCTTATTTTAGCGCAAGGTAAATGATGATTATGAAAACATATACAGTTACAATTGCTTTACTGTTAATTTCTGTTGTTGCGTTTGCACAAACAAATGCGATGCGCATAGACAAAGCAGTTCAGCAGTTAATGAAGGATGCGCAAATGAAACACGGAACTATGAGTTTGTATGTGGTGGAAACAAAAACAGGTAATGTTGTTTATCATTTGAATGAGCAAGCCGGGATGACGCCGGCAAGCACGCAGAAATTGTTTACCAGCATAGCCGCTTTTGAATTACTGGGAAAAGATTACCGGTTTAAAACGGAACTGGGCTATAGTGGAAAGGTTGAGAACGGAACGCTGACAGGCAATATTTATGTTGCCGGCAATGGAGACCCCTGCTTAGGAAGCTGGCGGTATAACCAGACAAAAAGAGACAGTGTATTGAAAAAAATATTCTCCATTATTTATAGCGCAGGTATCAAAAAAATTGACGGTGATATAATTATGGATGGCTCAAAGTTTAGCTACCAGCCTTTGCCAGGTGGGTGGATTTGGGAAGACATTGGCAACTATTATGGTGCCGGAACCTGGGCAATAAACTGGAATGAGAACCAATACGATCTTCTATTGAAACCTGGTAATAAAGCGGGTGCCAATGTTGAAATTACCGGTACAGAGCCGGCCTTGGAAACATACGCATTCATCAATCGTTTAAATTCAGGAAAACCGGGCAGTGGCGATAACGGATACATTTATATGCCACCTTATGCAAAAAGTGGTTTTGTTGAAGGAACTGTTCCTGCGGGTGAAAAATCGTTTAAGCTTTCTGGTTCATTACCAAATCCACCTTTACAGTTTGGAAAAGAAGTTAAGGCTTATTTAGATGCTAATAATATTGCAATAAGCGGTGCTGTACAAACAACAGAACAGTTGATGAATCAGCAATCAAAAAACACTTCGTATCAACAGTCTTTAGGCATAATTCTTTCGCCGACATTGGACAGTTTAACTTATTGGTTTCTTCAAAAAAGCATCAACCTATATGGTGAAGCACTGGTTAAAACAATGGCTTATGAAAAAACAGGTTATGGCTCCACTGATACAGGTGTTGCAATTATAAAAGATTTCTGGAGTAAAAACGGCATAGAAAAATCTGCTTTGAATATAGTTGACGGCAGCGGCCTTTCTCCACAAAACCGCGTAACAACCGATGCATTGGTGAAAGCACTTCGGTATGCTAAAACCCGCGGGTGGTATAGCTCTTTTTACAGAGCACTTCCCTTGTATAATGGTATGAAAATGAAAAGTGGAACGATTGGCGGAGCCAAAGCATATGCGGGTTATCATACTTCTAAAAACGGAACCGAATATACGTTTGCGATCATCATAAATAATTATGATGCTGATGCTGGAAGCATAGCACCAAAAATGTTTAAAATGCTGGATGAGTTGAAGTGAGATTAAAAAACTACTTTTCTATAAATCGCTTCGAGTGGAATAATAAACCCGATTGTAGGTATCTGAAGTAAAGATGCTTTTTCAATAAGCAATTCATTTTCCCATTTATTTTCTACGGTTTTCCTTATTGCATCTACACTCATACTTACAGAATCAATCATAATGTATTCTTTAAGCGTTGGCATCTGCATATAAAAAACTTTTTCTTATTCCTGTCGTTTTGTTCGGTAGTGGGTGAAAGTATTTCAATAATTACAGTTGGATTTTTAATCATATCGGGTTTATCAGCTACAAGTTCGGGTTCTTCGCAAACGATGGTTATATCAGGATAAAAATATCTTTCAATTGATTTAACTTCTACACGAAGGTCGCTGGCAAAAACATCGCAGGACTTACCTTTAAGAAAAGAATATAAAACTCTCCAAACAAATTTGCCTGTATATAGTTTTGCGGCAGAGATGCCCCAGACATATCAACTATTTCGCCACCATGATACTCATGTTTCTCCGGCTGCTTAGGCTCCCGTTCAAGGTATTCCTCAGCAGTCATCATTTGCTTAGTAATGCATTTTGGCGCGGGTTCTTTAACTTCCATAATTAAATTTACTAAAAATTATATTTCAAAATAAGGAAGCAGTTTTTCTCTCATCGCTTGTGGAATAACCGTTTTTTGCCTTGTACCAGCAGTTAGATAATACAACACCACACGGCCGGCTGCAAGTAGTTTTCCCTGTTCATTATATACATCCTGAAAAAATTCTACCCGGTGATTGTCGGGCAATTCCCGCAGCGTAGTTTTAACGGTAAGCAGGTCATCGTAAGTTGCGGGGCGCAGGTAACGAACATGCATTTCAACTACCGGCATAATTACGCCGGAAGTCTCCATGTCTTTATAAGTATATCCGAGTTGCCTTATACTTTCTACTCTTCCTACTTCAAAATATTGCGCATAGTTGCCGTAATAAACCACATTCATCTGGTCTGTTTCGGCATAGCGAACACGTATTTGTGTTGTTGATTCGTACATAAATTTATTACTGGTTTTGGATGCCGGAATTTTTTATGAACCCAGCGTTCGATTCTTTGGTGATCGGCTCTTGCGTCGCACTCTTATACATTCGGAACTGAATTGAGCAAGTTCCAAAGTTCACGTGTTCACAAAGTTATTGAAACAAAAAAAACGGTTAATGTGTTAACCAGGCAACCTGCTGCCTATTGTTCCCAAAGTACAAGAGTGCGACGCAAGTAAAGCTCCATTTGTGTGTCGTCAGCTGGGCCAAAAAACTAATTTACTTTATTAATCTTTCCACTGCCTGCAATATCCTGTTTTACCGCTGCATTACCACTGTAGTCTACGTTTCCGCTACCAGCAATATGAATATCGAGGTTATTTTCGGCATGCACTTTTGCATTGCCGCTGCCAGTGATACGTATTGCCACACTTTCGCTCAGCAATTTTTCGGCATTGTAGTCGCCCATACCCGTAATCTCAATTTTGGAGCTTTTGGTTTCGCCGGTAAGGGTAATGCTTCCGGTGCCTGCAATATCAGAGTCGATGTCCGGTGTATTAACATCGAGCGTAACATTGCCTGTGCCTGCAATATTTAATTTAAGGTGGTCGCTGCCAACAAATTTACCTTCTCCACGTACATTTCCGCTGCCGGCTACAGCCAGTTCAGAGAGTTTGTCGGTAGTTACCGTAACCAGTATTTTATTGTTTGACGACAGGTTGTAATTTTCTTTGGCTTTTACTACAAGAGCCCCATCTTTATTTTCTGTAACAATATAAGGCAGCAGGTTTTCATCGGCTTGCACTGTTATTGATTTGGACGTTCCCTGAACCACCACAATATCGAAATTGCCATAGGATTTTATTTTGTCGGTAACATCTGCATTTCGCTGCTCACTGGTGGAATTACCATTACCATGTATGGTTTCTTTAAAAATAGAGTCGCAGGAAACAGCGCTTAGGGCTACAAGAAAAGCAAGCAGGATAATTTTTCTCATGTTGTTGTTGTTTTAAAATGGAAAATTATTAAATGTTCGCCCGGCAATGCAGTTTAGTTTATGAGCGGGCCAAATCCATTTTAACCCGCACATTTTAAAATTCTATTACCTTCGCTGCAAATTTTTAAGGCCGGTATACTATAGCTGCCTTTATCAACATTTCTACACTATGACTGAAAAAATTCTGATTCTCGATTTCGGTAGTCAATACACACAATTAATAGCCCGTGCCGTAAGAGAAGCCAATGTATTTTGCGAAATTATTCCTTTTAATAAACCATTTGAAACTGATGCAAATATTAAGGGAATTATTTTAAGCGGTTCTCCTTTTAGCGTAAACGAAGAAAACGCACCAAGTGTTGATATTCCGGTATTTATTGAAAAGATTCCCGTGCTTGGCGTATGTTATGGAGCTCAGCTAACAGCAAAAATATTTGGAGGCAGGGTTGATAAATCTAACAAACGGGAGTATGGCCGGGCAAAACTTTCTAAAACTGCTGACGACGTTTTACTCAAAGATATTATTGATAATTCGCAGGTTTGGATGAGCCATAGCGATTCAATTACTCAATTACCCGAAGGTTTTGAATTACTTGCTACCACAGACAGCATTCCCATTGCCGCCTTTAAAAAATCGAGCGGAACTAAGGCTTTGTATGGCCTTCAGTTTCACCCTGAAGTATATCATTCTACTGAAGGCAAAAAGATCATCAAGAATTTTCTTGTAAATATCTGTGGTTGTAAGCAGGACTGGACCGCAGCTTCATTTGTAAACGAAACTGTTGAACAGTTAAAAAAACAAATTGGCGATGCGCATGTGATTATGGCGCTGAGTGGTGGTGTAGACAGCACTGTTGCTGCAACGCTCATCAGCAAAGCAATTGGTAACAGATTACATGGAATTTTTGTAGATAACGGTGTATTGCGTAAGGATGAATTTGAACAGGTACTCAATACTTACAAACAGCTTGACCTGAACGTAACCGGCATTAATGCAAAGCAAACCTTCTACAAAGAATTAAAAGGCAAAAGCGACCCCGAGGAAAAGCGGAAAATTATTGGAAAACTTTTTATCGATGTTTTCCATGAAGAAGCTTTGAAAGTGGAAGGTGTAAAATTTCTTGGGCAGGGAACCATTTATCCTGATGTGATTGAAAGCGTAAGTGTACATGGTCCATCGCAAACGATTAAATCGCACCACAATGTGGGTGGCCTGCCAGATATTATGCACTTAAGCCTAGTAGAACCCCTCCGCTACCTTTTTAAAGATGAAGTTAGAAAAGTAGGTGTTGAGCTGGGTATACCAGCCGAGATGGTTAACCGCCACCCGTTCCCAGGGCCGGGTTTGGCTATTCGTATTCTTGGTGATGTAACGGAAGAAAAAGTAAAAATGCTGCAGGATGCGGACCATATTTATATCCAGGGATTAAAAGATAACGGTCTGTATGATAAAGTCTGGCAGGCCGGCACCATTCTGCTGCCGGTAAAAAGCGTAGGGGTAATGGGCGATGAACGCACTTATGAATTTACAGTGGCGCTAAGAGCTGTTACTTCAGTAGATGGAATGACTGCTGACTGGGCGCATTTACCCTACGAATTTCTTGCGAACATGAGCAGTAGTATCATCAATCACGTGCGGGGCATAAACCGGGTAGTGTACGATATCAGCAGCAAACCTCCTGCTACTATTGAGTGGGAATAATTTTTTTTCCACGTCCAGGTTATTTGGCAAAATAATTGCCATAATTTGAATTGACAAAAACCAGCTATCATTTATACGAAAGCCGCACCATTAATGAATAGACAAAAACTAAAATACTTGATTGCCGTTTCCCTGTTTTATTTGCTATTTTTTTCGATAAGTCCAAAAGTGCAGGCTCAGGAAGATAGTTCCGGCACGCTTAGGATTGCAATACTGGCACCCTTATATCTTGACTCGGCATTTGAATCGTTTAACTACAAACTGGGCAATACAAATATTCCGAAGCTGTTTATGCCTGGCCTCGATTTTTATAACGGAGCCGTAATGGCAATCGACTCACTCAATAATGAAGGACGAAGTCTTGATGTCTGGTTCTACGATACAAAAAAGAAAGGGTTTTCTCCGGAGGCACTTGCAGAAGAAATGTCTATCAGGAATTTTTCTCTTATTATCGCCGCCTTCTCAAATACGGCCGAACAAAAAGTTTTGTCAGCATTTTCCTTTAGCAAAAATATTCCGCTGGTATCGGCAACTTATCCAAACGATGCTTATGTAAATGGCAATCCATTTTTCCTTATGGTAAACTCGTCTCTAAAAACACATGTGGAAGCTATCTATAAATACATGCAGCGAAATTATCCGGTAGCAAAATTTATATATGTAACCCGCAACGGTAGCCTGGAAGATAAGATACAAAATATGTTTGATGCCACAGCTAAAAAAACATATCAGTTAAACTATAAAACTGTGCAGTTAAAAGATTTACTTAGCACAGAACAGCTAATTCCGCTGCTTGACAGTAACAAACAAAACGTTGTAATTTGTGGCAGCCTAGATGAAAATTTTGGTGCAAATCTTGTTAAAGCACTCGACCAGCTACCAGCATCGTACCAAGTAGTAGCGGCGGGCATGCCAACCTGGGATGGCTTGAAGCCACTACTTAATACCACCAATGAAAATCTTGATATTGTTTACTCGACCCCTTATAACTATCAGCGTACAGATAAAACCATAAGCGCAATAATCAGCGCCTACAAATCAAAATTTTATGCCCGCCCCAGCGACATGGTTTTTAAAGGGTACGAAACAACTTATTATTTTAGTAGTCTGCTACTTAATCATAAAAACGAACTCCTTAACAATCTATCTGATGAAACACATAAAATTTCTGGAAATTTCGATTTTGAACCAGTGAGGCTAAGTGATACGGCACAAATACCCGATTATCTCGAAAATAGAAAACTCTTTTTCATCCATCTGTCTCTGGGCAAAATATCGTACATCAACTAATCATTTGCAAGCATTTTAAAATACATGCTTATGAATCTGGCAATATAATCGTATTCATGGTTCCTTCCCGTTTTGGCGCATATGCGTCAAGCTAAGGAATACATTTATTGACCCAACAGCATTGCTAATATTGATCTTTCGTTGCGTCGCACGCTTGTACTTTTGGTTCCCTCTGCGACTTTCACGAATCAGCCGCTTATCTCTTTGCAAATGAAAGGTAAGATTATTCGGCAACGCATTTATATTTAAACCCTATTACTAAATCCTTATTGCAACACAACCTAAAACCATTACTGGTAAACACTTTCAGCGATTTTTTTCAAAAATTAGCTTGACGCATATGCGTTTTGGCGGGACTATTGTGCTTTTAATTGTAGCGCAACTTTTAAATAAAAAAAGTCGAAATCCTTGCCAATATTCTGGAAGTTTTACAATTTTTATTTTGATGCAAACTTTTTTGGCACCATAAGCTCCCTGAATTTATGTTGCAGCAACAAAATTAAAACTAGACGATGCCAACTTTACAGTAGCTGAAAGGATTGCGACGCAAGGAACGATGCCATGAAAACGATTGCCGGTATTACAATAAATTATTTTTATGGAGCTGCTTAGCACAAATAAACTTTTACTTTTGCCAGTATGATGGCCAACGGTTCTACTAAACATATAATTACGCTAATAAGAAAAGATATTCTGCTCGAGATTCGGCAGCAGTATACTTTTTATGGTGTACTGCTTTACGTAGCATCTACCATCTTCGTGGTTTATCTGTCCATGGGGCAGCCGGAGGCAGATATATGGAATGCGCTTTTTTGGGTAATTCAATTATTTGTTTGCGTAAATGCAGTAGCTAAAAGTTTTTTGCAGGACAGTAAAGGACGTATGCTTTATTACTATTCGGTTGCCGGCGCAAAAGATTATATTCTGGCAAAACTCGCGTTTAATGCCATGCTGATGATGCTCATGAGTTTGCTGAGCCTTTTTGTGTTTACCGTGTTACTGGGCAACCCACTGATACATGTGTTACAGTTTATAGGTATTAGTTTTCTTGGCGGCATTGGACTTAGCCTAATCTTTACTTTTCTCGCTGCAATTGCAGCCAAGGCTCAGCAGCAGGCTGCACTAATGGCTATCATGGGTTTCCCCATTATTATACCGCAGTTACTTTTATTGGGACGTATTGCAAAGGCAACCTTTTCCCCTGTTCTGCAGGCCGGGCTTTTGCAGATGGTGCTGTTACTGGCAGGCCTTGATCTGATGATTATTCTTTTGGCAATCATACTCTTTCCGTTTCTCTGGAAAGATTAAATACAGAGGTTCCTAAATTTAGTTTAAGATAAAACTTAACGGATTATTTTAATGCGTCTGCACTTCTTTAAACACACGAATAAAATTGCCGCCGAGTATCTTTACAATATCATCTTTTGAATAGCCTCTTTTCGTTAAACCCTGTGTGATTAAAGGGTAATCTTCAACGCCATCCAAACCTAAAGGCGTTGATTCGCAGCCATCGAAATCGGAACCCAAACCAACATGATCTACACCAATCATCTTAACGATATAATCAATATGATCCAGTAAAAGCGAAAGCGGCGGACGGAAAGCATTTGATTCCTTCGGGTAAAGCTTATACACCATAATTATTGCATAATCCCGCTGTACGCCTGCATTGGAAAGTGAATCAAGTTCGTGTTTATGATGGATTAAAAATTCGTCCTGCTTTTTATTATAAGTACTGTCCAGAAAACCGGAATAAAAATTCAACTGGATTACTCCGCCATTTTTGCCAATTGCTTTTATCTGATCGTCTTTTAAATTTCTGCGGTGCGGGCATAAATTATACACGCAACTGTGCGAAGCAATTAAAGGTTTGGTGCTGGTATTAATAGCATCCCAAAAGGTTTGTTCGCCTACATGAGAAATGTCAACGATCATTCCCAGTTCGTTCATGTGCTGAACAATTTGCTTTCCAAAATCAGTTAAGCCTTTGTGTGGCAACAAATCCTTTTTTGTGGTTTCGTCAAGTGCCGATGTTGCCCAGGATGTGGAGTTGTTCCAGGTAAGCGTCATGTAGCGAACGCCTCTTGCATAAAGCTTGTCGAGGTTGTCCAATTTATCTTCCATCATGTGGCCGCCTTCCACGCCCAGCATGGCGGCGAACTTTTTTTCATTAACAGCTTTTTGTAAATCTTCGGGGTTATAAACCATCATCATTTTAGAGGGGTTACGGCGGACCCATTCATAAACAGAATCTATTTCACGGTTGGCCCACGCGTAAGGGTTTTGTTTGTCGCCATCGCACCAGATAGAAAATAATTGCGCATCGAGTCCGCCTTCAAAAGCACGGTTAAGATCGGTGTTTGCCTTGCCCGCAAGGTCCTGATCAAAACTAAAATGTTCATCAATGGCAAGGCTGGGAAAATCGTTGTGTGTATCTACCAGCACTGCATTGTAGTGCAATTTTTTCCAGGATTGTGCAAAGGAAAATACCGCAGGAAAAACGAATAAAAGGCAAATGATTATTCTCTTCATGTTATTTGTTTGTTGAGCCTTACAAAAATGGATTTGATGCTGAAAGATAGTATAATCTACAATTCAACTCTACACTTAGGTAAGAGCGACATAGAATTACTATAAATACAATCCGATCATTCAGCACAAAGGCAGATTAGGTTTTTTTACCACAGCGTTGCACAGCATTTTTTTAACAGCGTACACAGAGAAACTCTGTGCAACGCTGTGTTTGCCACTGTGTAACGCTGTGGTTCTGTATTTTGCTCAATAGAATTTCAATTGCACAAGAGTGCGACGCAACAGAAGTCTCATAAAAGTTCCTATTGCCGGGTACAAAAAAAGAACACCAACTAATAGAATAGCTGGTGTTTTTATTGAAAGAATTTTATACAAATTTCTATTTCTCCATTTGATCAATAACGGCCTGCGATACGCCGGTGAAGCTGTAACCGCCATCGTGAAAAAGGTTCTGCATAGTAACCATTTTTGTAAGATCGCTGAAGAGCGTAACGCAATAATCGGCGCATTGATCGCCTGTTGCATTACCCAGCGGACTCATCTTGTCGGCATAAGCAATAAAGCCGCCAAAGCCTTTAACTCCGCTACCTGCAGTGGTTGCAGTGGGCGATTGCGACACGGTATTTACCCTTACTTTCTTTTTAATACCATAGTGATAACCAAAGCTGCGCGACACACTTTCGAGCAATGCTTTTGCATCGGCCATTTCGTTGTAATCGGGGAAGATACGCTGCGCCGCAATGTAGGTAAGCGCAATTACGCTGGCGCTTTCGTTAAGTGCATCCATATCCCATGCAGTGCGCAAAACGCGGTGCAGACTCATGGAAGATATATCCAGCGTTTTTTGGTTAAAACCATAATCCAATTCGGTGTAGTGTTTGCCTTTGCGCACATTAAGGCTCATGCCTATTGAGTGCAAAATAAAATCTATGCCGCCGCCAAAATGTGCCATAGCGCCTTCAAAGAGTTTTTTAAGATCGTCCATACTGGTTGCATCGGCTGCAATAACGGGGGCATTAACGGCTTCTGCAAGTTTGTTTATTTCGCCCATGCGCATGGCAACTGGGGCATTGCTTAATACAATTTGTGCGCCTTCTTCATGACAGCGCAATGCGGTTTTCCATGCAATTGACCTTTCATCAAGCGCACCGAATATGATTCCCTTTTTTCCTTTCAGCAAGTTGTACGACATATTGTTGGAGTTTGAGATTTTTTAAAAATCGGGTAAAAATAGAGATTATGCCTTAAGGGAAAAAAAATTGAAGTAGATAAATAAACAAAGCCAAAAATAAAACCCGCAGGTTGCCAGCAAAGCCAGCACCCACAATAAAAAATTTCTGCCACTTTTGTGTGGGCTTATTTTCATTTCCAGCCACTTGCTCCACACATAAACCGGTAGTGATAAAATAATAACCGGGCCAATTATGGTAATGTTCATTTGAAATTAAAAGTAGTATTTTTTGGGCCATGCATTTGAATCATTGGGCATCGCCTGTTGCGTCGCACTCTTTTGCTTTCAGAAATTCTATTCAACTTTATCGAAGCGTAGAATATTGGCGAAAAAAGCAGATCAGGAACTGTGTGGTATGCTATATTTATTCGACAGCAATGTCAGAAAGATTTTGTTTAACCAGTTCCCAGCATATTCAAAATATTCCTACACCGTTAGATTACAGCAACATAGGTAGAAGATTGTATATCTTAGTACAAACTCGCACAAATGTTCCTGCGTTTTAATTTATTAACTGTTCTGCTTCTTTTTAGATTAACTTCCTTTCAACAGGAACTAAGCGGGAATAAGGCAGCGCATTTTATTGTAAAAGACGGCCTGCCGGATGCTTCTATTACGGCACTTTGCCAGGATGAAGACGGCTTTTTGTGGATCGGAACCAGTAACGGGCTTAGCCGCTACGACGGTGTAGCATTTAAAAATTATTTTCATCAGAAAGATAACAATTCAATACCGGGAAATAATATTAAAGGCATTGTGCTATTACCGGGTCACCGGCTATTAATCAATACGTCAACGGGACTTTGTATTTTTTATACAACAGCGGGCATTTCAAAAAATCTACTCGTGCCATCCGCAGCAAAAGCATTTGTATTTGAAAATAATTTTGTTGCTGCAGCAATAGATGGACAAAACAATATATGGGCTGGAACGCAAACCTGTTTGTATAAACTGGATACCTCTTTGCATATACTTAAAACCTGGCGGGGCTTTACCGAAAAAGGCATGGAAGGCAGCCTGCTTTTATATGTGCACGATATACAGCCTGTTTCCGGAGGCGATATATTATTAAAACTTGAACCTCCAAAACAGCATGTGCAATATTTTTTATACAGCCATTCATTGAATAAAATTGTGGACATGAATGACCCGGCGGCTGCAGCATTTAAATTTGCAGATGGCTTTCTTACAAGGGATATACGATTCAATAAAAACGGGGATGCATTTTTTATTAAATACCTGCAGGATTCACTGTATTATTTTGATCATGTCTCAAAGCAAACATCCCGGTATCTTATCACAGGAATTGCAGATAAAAAGCAAATTTCGTATGGTTCAAAATTATTTTTAGATGAAAAAAATTTGCTGGCATGTTCCTTATCAGACGGAGGAATTGCTTACTGGAATCTGACTCCTGGCAAAGCAAATTTGTTTTTAAAAAATGAAGTTACACTTACCAATAAACAAATCTTTTGCACCCTGCCAGATGCTTCTGGTAACCTGTGGATTGGTACGAATAACGGCCTGGTAAAATTTTCCTCAGCGATAAGGCATTTCGATATTGTTTCTTTTCCGGCAATAAATACCCGCACAAAAGAAAAAATTGAATTGCAGAATATTTTCACCTTTGGTAAAAAGGTTTTCATCGGATCCAATGGAGGCGGTTTCTTTTTTAAAACAGCGAACTCCACATGGAAGAATATTGTGTGGAATGAATCTCCGTTGGAACACTATGTCTGGAATATTTCTTTTAAAGGAACCGACAGTTTCTATGTGGCCACTCAAAATGGAATGTATTACTGGAATGCCACTGATGAAAAACATGCCCCATTTCAGTGGCCACAAGAATTAAAATGGATAAATGGTTTGCCGGTTACTGCAAATTTTACTGACAGTAAAGATATCAGCTGGATGGGGCTTGGCTTTGGTTATGGTGTTGCTGCATTAAATAATAAAAGCGGGAAAATTTTTATTTATTCTAATGCCGGAAAACCTCAATTCCCATTGCGTTTTCCCACTGCTATTACAGAAGATGAACAAGGCAACTTGTGGATGGGCGGACCCAATGGTGCAGGCCTTGCAAAATGGTCGCGCAGTTCCAACTATTTCACTTTACTGTCACCAGTTTATAATACCGATTTCGATAACGGTACGATCAATTGTTTGTATGCGGATAAAGAAGGGTATATCTGGATTGGCACTGCTTCAGGACTTTGCAGTTATAATTTTTCGACTAACCAGTTTA